>NZ_BSPX01000035.1:0-48123 GCF_030161255.1 Zoogloea oryzae | reverse complement strand
GCCAGCGCGATGCCGGGTGCGAGCTGGCCCGGGGGGACCAGCGCGGGCATCAGCGCGTCCCGCGCGGGCCGGTTGAGGATCTGGGCGCAGCCGGAGACGACCAGCGCGGCGTAGGTCCAGCCGACGCCAAGCCGCAGCCCGGCGGCCAGCGCCAGCAGCAGGGTGGCGCTGGCGGTGAGGAGCAGGCTGGCGACGATCACCCGGCGCCGCTCGAAGCGGTCGGCCACGTGCCCGGCGGGCAGGAAGAGGATCAGGATCGGCAGGAACTGGGCGACCCCGACGAGGCCGAGGGCCATCGGCGAGCCGGTCTGCTCATACACCGACCAGCCCACCGCCACGCCCTGTCCGAAGTGGACGATGGCGCCGATGACGCTGATCAGCAGATAGAGCTTGAAATCCCGGGGCAGGCCCGGGCGTGGATGAGCGCTCACGGGGCGTCAGGCCACCGCGCGGGCGATGCGGGCGAGGCCTTCTTCGAGGCGGCTCGGCGGGCAGCCGAAGTTGAGCCGCACGAAGCCCGGCAGGCCGAAATCCTTGCCATCGGAGAGGCCGACGCCGTGGGCTTCGAAGTGCGCTGCGGCGTTGGCGATGCCGCGCGCCTGGAGGAAATCCCGGCAGTCGATCCACGCCAGGTAGGTGGCCTCGACGGGCGTGGTGGCGACGCCGGGGAGGGCGTCGATCACCTCGACCACCCGCGCGGCGTTGGCCCGCAGGGTGTCGATGAGGGCCTCGCGCCAGGGGCCGCAATCCCGGTAGGCGGCCTCGGTGGCGGTGAGACCGAGCACATTCACGTGGGGCACGATGCCGGCCATGGCGCGCTTGTAGCGGGTGCGGAGCGCGGCGTCGGGGATGATGGCGAAGGCGCAGTAGAGGGCCGGGATGTTCCAGGTCTTGGAGGGCGCCATCAGGGTGATGGTGCGGCGGGCGACGGATTCGTCCAGCGCGGCGATGGGGATGTGGGGCGTGGCCGGGTCGAGCACCAGGCCGCAGTGGATCTCGTCGGAGCAGATGACGAGGTTGTGGCGTTCGGCGAGCGCGGCGATGCGGGTCAGCTCGTCCCGGTCGAACACCCGGCCCACCGGGTTGTGGGGGTTGCACAGCATGAAGAGGCGCACGCCATCGGCGACGGCCGCTTCGGTGGCGGGCCAGTCCCATTCCCAGCGCGTGCCGTTCTGTACCAGCGGCGTGGTGACGAGGCGACGATCCGAGTGGGCCGGAGCGTGGAGGAAGGGCGGATACACCGGTGTGGCGGTGAAGATGCCGTCGCCCGGCTGGCCGACGGCCCGGGCGGCGATGTTGAAGCCGGTGACGACGCCCGGCAGCCACACCAGCCAGTCCGGCTCGATGCGCCAGCCGTGGTCGCGGGCGATGCCTTCGATCACCGCCTCGAGCACCGACGGCCACGGGTCGGCGTAGCCGAACACGCCGTGGTCGAGGCGGGCGCGCAGGGCGTCTAGCACCGGCGGCGGAGCGGCGAAATCCATGTCGGCGACCCACATGGGGATCACGTCGCGGCCGGCGTAGCGGCGCCATTTGATGCTGTCGGAGCCGGCGCGGTCGGGGCCGGTGGAGAAGTCGAAGGGGTTCACGCGAGGTTCTGCCGGAGGATGAAAAGGGGGCCAGTGTAAACGGCCCGCGGGGGCGGACGCGAACGTCGGCCCCCGCGGGTGGATGCGGGACGCGCTCAGACTTCCAGATGCTGGAACAGCACGGTGGACAGGTAACGCTCGCCGAAGGACGGGATGATGACCACGACCAGCTTGCCGGCGTTCTCGGGGCGTTCGGCCACCTGCAGGGCGGCCCACACGGCGGCGCCCGAGGAAATGCCGACCAGCAGGCCCTCATCCTTGGCGAGGCGGCGGGCGGTGTCGAGGGCCGCGTCGTTGGGTACCTGCACCACTTCGTCGTAGACCGTGGTGTTGAGGATGCCCGGCACGAAGCCGGCGCCGATGCCCTGGATCGGATGCGGGCCGCGCGCGCCACCCGACAGCACCGGGCTGGCGGCGGGCTCGACGGCGACGACCTTGACGCCCGGCTTCTTCGACTTGAGGGTTTCGCCGACACCGGTGACGGTGCCGCCCGTGCCCACGCCAGCCACGAAGATGTCCACCTGGCCGTCGGTGTCGGCCCAGATTTCCTCGGCGGTGGTGGCGCGGTGGATGGCCGGGTTGGCCGGGTTGTCGAACTGCTGCGGGATGAAGTAGCGCGCGTCGGCGGCGGCGAGCTCCTCGGCCTTCTTGATCGCGCCGGGCATGCCTTCGGGGCCGGGGGTGAGGATCAGGTCGGCCCCGTAGGCCTTGAGCAGCAGCTTGCGCTCGCGGCTCATGGTTTCGGGCATCACGAAGGCGCACTTGTAGCCGCGAGCGGCACAGACCATCGCCAGGCCGATGCCGGTGTTGCCGGAGGTGGGTTCGAGCACAATGGTGTCGGGCTTGATCTTGCCGGCGGCTTCGGCGGCGTCGAGCATCGCCACGGCGATGCGGTCTTTCACGCTATGGGCCGGGTTGAAGAACTCCAGCTTGAGGGCGACGGTGGCGCCGCTGGCGGGGGCCAGACGGTTGAGCTTGACCAGCGGGGTGTTGCCGACCAGCTCGGCGACGTTGTTGGCGATGCGCATTGTGGTTCTCCTTCCCGGAATGGCGTTCAATCACTAATTAATTTTAGTGCTAATTGATTTGCGTCAATAGCTGAAATTGGAATAAGCAAAGCACGCTTTGCATCCGTTTTCAAAGCCGGCGGATCTTCTCGAGCAGCGATGTGGTGGAGCGCTGGTGCTCGAAGGGGATGGAATGCACGCTGCCACCCCGGGCGAGGGTTTCGGGGGCGCCGACGATGCGATCGACCGGCCAGTCGCCGCCCTTGACCAGCACGTCGGGCTGGCATTCGAGGATGCGGGCGATGGGGGTGTCCTCGTCGAACCAGGTGACCAGATCGACGCAGCCCAGGGAGGCCATCACCGCCAGGCGGTCTTCGAGGGTGTTGATCGGGCGATCATCGCCCTTGCCCTGGCGACGCACCGAGGCGTCGCTGTTGAGGGCGACGACCATCGCGGCGCCCAGCGCCCGGGCCTGGCCCAGGTAGGTGACGTGGCCGCGGTGCAGGATGTCGAAGCAGCCGTTGGTGAACACCAGCGGCCGCGGCAGGCTGGCCACGCGGGCGGCGAGCTGGTCGGGCGGGCAGATCTTGGATTCGAAGGCAGGGGCGGGGTACATGGCGGAAGGCGGGAAGTGGGGAATGGGGAATGGGGAATGGGGAATGGGGAATGGGCGGGATTCTCCCACTTCCCACTCCCCATTTCCTACTCCCCAGGTGCTAGTGCCGTCCGCCGTAGCCGGCGAGGCCGATCATCAGCCGCACCAGGCCGTAGGCCACCCAGTTGATGAGCCGCTGCAGACGCGGGCCGCGCTGCCAGTCGACGGCGGAGATCTCGCGGCTGCCGTCCTTCATCACCCGTCGGAGCCGATGGTGGAGATCGCCCGCAAAGGCGTCGTCGCGTACCACCACGTTGGCTTCCCGGGCCAGTAGCAGGCTGAAGGGATCGATGTTGGACGAGCCGACCGTGGCCCAGCGTTCGTCCACCACCGCCACCTTGGCGTGGAGGTGGCTCAGGTGGTATTCGAAGATGCGCACGCCGCCTGCGAGGAACTGCCCGTACAGCGCGCGGGTGGCCCGCTGCTGGAGCGGGTGGTCCGTCCAGCCCTGGGTGATGAGGGTGACGTTGACGCCGCGCCGGGCGGCGGCGAGCAAGGCCTGACGGAAGCGCCGGCCGGGCAGGAAGTAGGCGTTGGCGAGGATGATCTCCCGCCGGGCGGCGGCGATCGCCACCAGATAGGCGTCCTCGATGTCGTGACGGTGGCGGATGTTGTCGCGGATCAGGAAGCCGGCTTCGACCCTGCCGCAAGGCAGCGGGCAGACCGGTGGGCTGTCGGCGATGCGCGCGCGGCGGCGGAAGGACGCCCACGCGACGAGCTCCCATACGCGGGTGACGGTGCGGTGGATGGGCCCGAGGAGCGGCCCCTCGATGCGTACCGAGAAATCCTGGCGCGGGGTGATGAGGCTCGGGTCGTCGTGGTTGTAGTCGCTGATGATGTTGATGCCGCCCACGAAGGCGATCCGCCCGTCGATGACCGCCAGCTTGCGGTGCAGCCGGCGCAGGCGATGGCGCTGGAGCGAAAAGGCGGCCATCTCGCGGCGGTAGATCAGCACATTCACCCCGGCGGCGATCAGCTCGTCCATCAGCGCGGCGACGAACTCGCGCCCGCCGAAGCCATCCACCAGCAGTCGCACGGCCACGCCCCGGGCTGCCGCCCGACGCAGGGCGGCGGCGACCCGGTGGCCGGTCTCGTCGTCGGCGAAGATGTAGGTTTCGAGGAAGATCTCGTGCCCGGCGCCGTCGATGGCGGCTTCGAGCGCGGGGAAGAACTCGGCACCGTTTTCCAGCAGCGTGAGGGCGTTGCCGGGCAGCCAGTCGACGTTCATTGCGGCCGCAGCTGGGCGGTCAGTGCCGCGTGGTCGGAGATGCGGCTCCAGGGCTGGCCGTAATGCACTTCAACCTTGTCCACCGCAAAGCCGCGCACGTAGATGCGGTCGAGGCGCAGCACCGGCAGGGTGCTCGGAAAGCTGCGGGCCGGCCGGCCGCGGATCGACACAAAGGCTTCGGTGACGCCCAGCTGGTCGGTGAGGCAGTCGTCGGCGTGGTTGCGCCAGTCGTTGAAATCGCCGGCGATGATGACCGGCGCGCCGTTCGGGGCGAGTTCGTCGAGGCGCCTGACCAGCGCTGCCATCTGACGCCGCCGGCTGCCGGCGGTGAGGCCCAGATGCACGCACACGCAGTGCACAGGGCTCGCCACGCCAGCCACCTGGATCTCGCAGTGGAGCAGGCCGCGGCTCTCGAAGCGGTGGTCGGAGACATCCTGGTTGGCCTGGGAGAGGATGGGGTGGCGGCTCAGGATGGCGTTGCCGTGGTGGCCGTGGTCGTAGATCGCGTTGCCGCCGTAGGCCGTCTGGTGCCACATGTCGCGGGCGAGGAATTCGTGCTGCGGCACGCCGGGCCAGTTGGCGTGCTGCTGGGCGTGGCGCAGGTGCATGCCCTGGACTTCCTGCAGGAAGACCACGTCCGCGCCCAGCAGTCGCAGCCGCTCACGCAGGTCGTGAATCGAGAGGCGCCGGTTGAACTGGGAAAAGCCCTTGTGGATGTTGTAGGTGCAGATGCGCAGGGTGCTCATCGAATCTCCCGTTTTTCTTCATTCTGCGCGTTCGGGGCGGCTTTGGCACGCCTGGCGCACCCGTGAAAACGGCGCCCGCAGGCGCCGTCTTGAGGGCCGGGGCAGGGCGCGCGTCAGGAGACGGCGAGCATCCGCTCCAGGGCAACCTTGGCCAGCGCGGCTTCGTGTTCGGGCACGGTGATCCGGTTGACCACGTTGCCGTCGGCGAGGTTCTCGAGGGTCCAGGCCAGGTGCTGCGGGTCGATGCGCTGCATGGTCGAGCACATGCACACGGTGGGCGCCATGAACTGGACGATCTTGCCCTCGTGCTTCACCTCTTCGGCGAGACGATTGACGAGGTTGAGCTCGGTGCCCACCAGCCAGCGGGTGCCGGGGGCGGATTCCTTGACGACCTTGATGATGTACTCGGTGGAGCCAACGAAATCCGACTGCCGGCACACCTCCAGCGCGCTCTCCGGGTGGGAGATGACCTTGCCTTCCGGGTACTGGTTGCGGAACTTGATGATGTGCGCCGGCTGGAACATCTGGTGCACCGAGCAGTGGCCCTTCCAGAGCAGGATCCTGGCCTTCTTGATCTGATCGACGGTGAGGCCGCCGTATTCCTGGTCCGGATCCCACACCACCATCTCGTCGAGGGGAATGCCCTTGTTGAAGCCCGTCCAGCGGCCCAGGTGCTGGTCCGGGAAGAACAGCACCTTCTCGCGCTGCTTGAAGGCCCAGTCAAGGATCACCGGGGCGTTGGTGGAGGTGCACACGATGCCGCCGTGCTCGCCGCAGAAGGCTTTGAGATCGGCTGCGGAGTTGATGTAGGTGACCGGCGTGATCTGCGCGTCGGGCGTTTCGAGCACTTCGGTCAGCTCGCGCCAGCAGCGCTCGACCTTGGCAAGGTTGGCCATGTCGGCCATCGAACAGCCGGCGGCGAGGTCGGGCAGGATGGCCTGCTGGTGGGGCTTGGACATGATGTCTGCCACCTCGGCCATGAAATGCACGCCACAGAACACGATGAACTCGGCGTCGGTTTCGGCGGCGAGGCGCGACAGCTTGAGCGAATCGCCGGTGAGGTCGGCGTACTGGTACACATCGGCGCGCTGGTAGTGGTGGCACAGCAGCACGGCCTTGTCGCCAAGGCGGGCTCGGGCGGCGCGGATGCGCTCGTGGGCGTCGGCGTCGGCGAGGCTGTTGAAGCGGTCGAAACTGATGGGGACGGCTTGCATCGGAGTGTCCTGTGAATCAGCCCTGGGTCCAGGGCAGGTTGGCATGGCGCCAGCCACCGACCTTGTTGCGGTGTCCGCTGGCATCCTTGTCGCCCTCGAAGCCTTCGAGGATGTTGTAGGCGTTGGTGAAGCCCGACGCGACCGCCAGGTTGGCCGCCGCGTTGGAGCGGGCGCCGCTGCGGCACAGGAACATCACCAGCGCCTCGCGATCGACCTGGCGCTGCAGCTGGGCCAGGAAGTGGGGGTTCGGTTCATTGCCCGGGTAGAGCATCCATTCGATCTCGACCGAGCCCGGCACGCGGCCGACCCAGTCCCATTCGGCACGGGTGCGCACATCCACCAGCTTGGCGCCGGGAGCCAGCTGCAGCACGTCCCAGGCTTCCTTGGGGGTGAGGGTGCCGGCGTACGCGAGATTCATGGTCCGCGCGCGTTCCTGGGCGAGAGAGAGGGTTTCGCTTAATTTTCCCATGGCGGCTGTCCGGCTAGAATGGCGGACTGCGAGTATACCGCCGGCCCCCCGGCCTGCAAGTCATGTCTCACGATGCTTCCTCCGCCGGCCTTGCCGGCTCCTCTGGCGACGACGCCAGCCGTTCCCGTGAGGCGCAGCGTGCCACCTGGGTGAGCGTGGCGATCAACGTCGTGCTCACCGTCTGCCAGATCGCGGTGGGCCTGTTCTCCCACGCCCAGAGCCTTGTTGCTGACGGCATGCACACGCTGTCCGATCTGCTCGGCGATTTCATGGTGATGTACGCCAGCCGGCACGGCGCCAATCCCGCCGACGAGCGTCACCCCTACGGCCACGGCCGCTACGAGACCGCCGCGTCGATGGTGCTCGGGCTGGTGCTGGCGGGCGTCGGCGCGGGCTTTCTGCTTACTGCCGCGGTCCGCCTGCAGAGCCTCGATGCGTTGCCGGAACTCCACCCGGCTGCCCTGTGGATGGCGCTGATCACCCTCGCCGGCAAGGAGGGCCTGTTCCGCTACATGCTCGCGGTGGCCCAGCGCCTGCGCTCGCCGATGCTGGTGGCCAACGCCTGGCATGCCCGGGCCGACGCCGCCTCGTCGCTGGTGGTGGCGGTGGGCATCGGCGGCAGCCTGGCCGGTTATCGCTTCCTCGAGCCCCTGGCGGCGGCGCTGGTGGGCTTCATGATCCTGCGCATGGGCGCGCTGCTGGCCTACGAGGCGCTGCGCGAACTCATCGATACCGGCGTCGATCCGGACGAAGTCGCCAAGATCCACGAGACGCTCAGTGCCACCGGCGGGGTGATCGACGTGCACGAGCTGCGCACCCGCCGCATGGCGCATCGGGTGCTGGTCGATGCCCACGTCCGGGTTGATCCGCGGATCAGCGTGTCGGAAGGCCACCGGATCGCCGAAATCGCCCGCGCCCGGGTGCGCTCGGGTTTTCCGGATGTGCTCGACGTGCTGGTGCACGTGGATAGCGAGGAAGACATGGCCGATACCGGCGGGCGCGGCCTGCCCGGGCGGCCGGCGCTGGTGGCCGAATTGGCCGAGATCCTCGGCGCCGAGGTGCCCCAGGCGGCGCCCGCCGTGCTGCACTACCTGGGCAACCGGGTCGAGGCCGAGGTGTTCCTGCCCTTCGACTGGTGCGCGGACCGGGCGCGGCTCGATGCCCTTCGCCGGCATGTCGCCCAGCGGGTGGCTACGTCGCCCCACTGGCGGCGCATCGAATTGTTGGGTCGGTTTGCACCATAGCGGTGCGTGCACTGGTGCATGGCACCGCTTTGGTGCAATGCATTTTGCGAGCCGCCGCCGCAGAACCTTGTGGCACAATGAACTGTTTTCGTTTGCGTGCTGGCATGTTTTCTGCTTGCCGGGTTCGCTGACTGAATTGTCGTTTTACTGAAAACCTTTTTCCACTGCGCAGCAGCTTCAACCCGTTAGGAGTGAGTTATATGACCCCGCAAGACGTCATGAAGATCGTCCAGGAAAACGAAGTCAAGTTCGTCGACTTCCGCTTCACCGACACCAAGGGCAAGGAACAGCACGTTGGCGTCCCGGTCAGCGCCTTCGACGAAGACAAGTTCGAAAGCGGCCACGCCTTCGACGGCTCCTCGATCGCCGGCTGGAAGGGTATCCAGGCCTCCGACATGCTGCTGATGCCGGATCCCAAGACCGCCTACATCGACCCGTTCTTCGACGAAACCACCCTGGTCCTGAGCTGTGACGTGATCGACCCCGCCGACGGCAAGGGTTACGACCGCGACCCGCGCTCCATCGCCAACCGCGCCGAGGCCTACCTGAAGTCCTCCGGCATCGGCGACACCGCCTACTTCGGCCCGGAACCCGAATTCTTCATCTTCGACTCCGTCGAGTGGAAGGTCGGCATGTCCGGCGCCTACCACAAGATCTTCTCCGAAGAAGCCGCCTGGGCGTCCGACCAGAAGTTCGAAGGTGGCAACACCGGCTACCGTCCCGCCGTGAAGGGTGGCTACTTCCCCGTTCCGCCGGTCGACTCCTTCAACGACATGCGTGCCGCCATGTGTCTGGCGCTCGAAGCCTGCGGCGTGCCGGTTGAAGTGCATCACCACGAAGTGGCGACTGCCGGTCAGAACGAAATCGGCACCAAGTTCGACACCCTGGTGCGTCGTGCCGACCAGACCCAGATCACCAAGTACATCGTCCAGAACGTCGCCCACCAGTACGGCAAGACCGCGACCTTCATGCCGAAGCCCATCGTTGGCGACAACGGTTCCGGCATGCACGTTCACCAGTCCATCTGGAAGGACGGCAAGAACCTGTTCGCTGGCAACGGCTACGCCGGCCTGTCCGAGACCGCCCTGTACTACATCGGCGGCATCATCAAGCACGCCCGCGCCCTGAACGCGATCACCAACCCGCTGACCAACTCCTACAAGCGTCTGGTTCCGCACTACGAAGCTCCGGTCAAGCTGGCCTACTCCGCCAAGAACCGTTCCGCTTCCATCCGGATCCCGTTCGTCAACAGCGAAAAGGCCCGCCGCATCGAGACCCGTTTCCCGGATCCGGGCGCGAACCCCTACCTGTGCTTCGCCGCGCTGATGATGGCCGGCCTCGACGGCATCCAGAACAAGATCCACCCGGGCGACCCCGCCGACAAGAACCTGTACGACCTGCCGCCGGAAGAAGACGCGCTCATCCCGACCGTCTGCTCCAGCCTCGAACAGGCTCTGGAAGCCCTGGACAAGGACCGCGAGTTCCTGACCCGCGGCGGTGTCTTCAGCAACGACTTCATCGATTCCTTCATCGCCCTGAAGCAGGAAGAAGTGAACCGTCTGCGCGTCGAAGTGCACCCGGTCGAGTTCGAGATGTACTACGCCATCTGATCCTTCCGGATCAGAAGCCGGTCAGCGTGCTGGCCGGCTGATGCGTTACCTGGGGACGGGCTTTGGCCCGTCCCTTTGTGTTTGTGGAGGACGCCCTTTGAGTTCATCATGCACCGCCACTACACTTGTCGTGACCCGCGTCCAGGCATGCCGACCATGAATTTACGAATTCCACTGTTGCTGGTTTCCCTGCTGTGCTCGCCACTGGCTGTGGCGGACATCTACAAGTGCGTCGACGAGGCTGGTCACGTCACGTACACCAACAACAAGCCGTCCGGAAAAGGGTGCAATACCCTGGCTCGGGATCAGGCGGTTTCATCGGTACCGGGCAGCGCACCGGTGTCGCGCCCTGCGACAGTGCAATCGCCCCAAAGTGGTGCGTCGTCTGGAGGTGCCGGTTTTCCGAGAGTGGATTCGGGCACCCAGAAAGCGCGTGACACCGACCGACGGCGCATCCTCGAAGAGGAACTCGCCACCGAGCAGAAGAGCCTTGAGGCGGCCCGCAAGGAACTCGAGGAGCAGGAATCTGTCCGCTATGGCAACGAGCGCAACTATCAGAAGTTGCTCGACCGCGTGCAGCCCTACAAGGACAAGGTGCAGCTTCACGAGCGCAACATCGAGGCCCTCCGGCGCGAGATCAGCAACCTGCGCTGACGCGGTTCCCGAGGCGCTTCGGGCTTGCGCCTCAGATGTGGTCTGCTTCTTGCATGGGTAAGCTTATGCAAAACGACCAGCCCGATTCCTCGCCTTCCGCCTTCGCCGGCCTCGAACTGCTCTCATCCGCAGTCGTGCTGGTGGATGACCAGTTGGTCGTCCGGTATCTCAATCCCGGCGCAGAAAACCTCTTTGCGGTGAGCAGCCGCAAGATCATCGGTTACGCCCTGCATCGCCTGCTTGGCGAGCCCGCCGGCCTGGGCAGCGCGCTCAACAACGTGCTCCGGGACAACTGGAGCTACACCGGCCACAACCTCACCGTCGCCCGGCCGGGGCTCGAGCCGCTGCACCTCGATTGCACCGTCACGCCCGTCGAGTGCGCCGAAGCCCGCCTGCTGCTCGAGTTCCGCCCGATGGACGCGCACCTCAAGGTGGCGCGGGAAGAGCAGCTCGCCCACCAGCAGCAGGCCAACCGCGAGCTGATCCGCAATCTCGCCCACGAGATCAAGAACCCGCTGGGCGGCATTCGCGGCTCGGCCCAGCTGCTGGAGCGCGAGCTCGACGACCCGCAGCTGCGCGAATACACCCAGGTCATCATCGCCGAGGCCGACCGCCTGCAGGAGCTGATGAACCGCCTGCTCACCTCCCACCGGATGATGCAGCCCACCCAGCTCAACCTGCACGATGTGCTGGAGCGGGTGCGCCGGCTCACGCTGGCCGAATTTCCGTCGATCGAGGTGCGTCGCGATTACGACACCAGCCTGCCCTACATCACGGGCGACCGCGAGCAGCTCATCCAGGCGATCCTCAACATCGTGCGCAACGCCGCCCAGGCGCTCCACGGCGTGGGCGAGATCGTGCTGCGCACCCGCGCCGCCCGCCAGGTCACGATGGCCAAGCGCCGCTTCAAGCTGGCGCTGCAACTGCAGGTCATCGACAACGGCCCCGGCATCCCCGACAAGATCCGAGACAAGATCTTCTATCCGCTGGTCTCGGGCCGCGAGAACGGCAGCGGCCTCGGCCTGTCGCTGGCCCAGAGCTTCATCGAGCAGCACCAGGGCGCCATCGACGTGGAGTCGCGCCCGGGTCGCACCTGCTTTACGGTTTATCTGCCGATCGCCCGGGACGGGGAGGGCTGATGGATGCTTGTGTGATGCACCAACGTGGTGCGACAAGCCCGATCCATTCCGGCCCTGTCCGCGATCGAAACCTTTGCCCGTTTCACTTTTGTGCGTGTGAATGACATGAATTCAGTCTGGATTGTTGATGACGACCGCTCGATCCGCTGGGTGCTCGAGAAAGCCCTGGCCCGGGAGGAGATTCCGTACAAGAGTTTCGGTACGGCGGCCGAAGTGCTGGCCGCGCTGGACAGCGCCACCCAGCCGCCCCAGGTGCTGGTGTCGGACATCCGCATGCCCGGCGAATCCGGGCTGGCGCTGCTGTCCAAGGTCAAGGCGCGCTTCCCGCAGATGCCGGTCATCATCATGACCGCCTACTCGGATCTCGAAAGCGCCGTCGCGGCCTTCCAGGGCGGCGCGTTCGAATACCTGCCCAAGCCGTTCGACGTGGATCAGGCGGTCGAGCTGGTGCGTCGCGCCATCGACGAGAGCGCCCACCAGGCCGGTGCGGTCGAGGAGCTGTCGTCCGTGCCCGAGATCCTCGGCCAGGCGCCAGCGATGCAGGAAGTCTTCCGCGCCATCGGCCGGCTCGCCCAATCCCACGCCACCGTGCTGATCAACGGCGAATCCGGTACCGGCAAGGAGCTCGTGGCCCGCGCGCTGCATCGCCACAGCCCACGCAAGGACGCGCCCTTCATCGCCATCAACACCGCCGCGATCCCCCGTGATCTGCTTGAATCCGAACTCTTTGGCCACGAACGCGGCGCCTTCACGGGCGCCCAGACCATGCGCCGCGGCCGCTTCGAGCAGGCCGAGGGCGGCACGCTGTTCCTCGATGAAATCGGCGACATGCCCGCCGAGCTGCAGACCCGTCTGCTGCGCGTGCTCTCCGACGGCAACTTCTACCGCGTCGGCGGCCACCAGCCGATCAAGGCCAACGTGCGGGTCATCGCCGCGACGCACCAGAACATGGAAGACCGGGTGCGCCAGGGGCTGTTCCGCGAGGATCTGTTCCACCGCCTCAACGTGATCCGGCTGCGCCTGCCGCCGCTGCGCGAGCGTCGCGAGGACATCCCGTCGCTGGCCAAGCACTTCATCTCCCTGTCGGCCCAGGAACTCGGCGTCGAGGCCAAGCGCCTCTCCGACGGAACCCTCAAGTACCTGCAGAGCCTGGATTTCCCCGGCAATGTGCGTCAGCTCGAAAACCTCTGTCACTGGCTCACCGTGATGGCCCCGGGTCAGACGGTCGAAGTGGCCGACCTGCCGCCCGAACTCAAGGACCAGCCCACCCGCGAGCAGCCCGCCAACTGGGGCGACGCGCTGATGGCCGAGGCCGACCGGGCCATCGCCCAGCATCCCGGCGAAGTGTTCGACATGCTCTCCCGCGATTTCGAGCGCATCCTCATTCGCCGCGCCCTGTCGGCCACCGGCGGGCGCCGGATCGAGGCTGCGCAGCTGCTGGGCATCGGGCGCAACACCATCACCCGCAAGATCCAGGAGCTTGGACTAGAAGAACCCGACCACGCCTGAAAGGGGCGGATAAACCTACTGCGCGGCCCGATCTCGCGACTCCGGTGCTCAACGTACGCTTGTACGTTTCCGCTCCTCGTCGCGACCTCGGACCGCTCGCTACGGTTTCTCCACCCCTTTTGGTCTGGAGGTTCTCTGGGGCGGCTTGAAGCCTCAGGCTCCCCAATTCCCGCCCCTGTCCGCCATAATTACCGATTCGTTTCAACGATCAGGTAATCCTTCTTGAGCCATTCCGATTTCGAGGCCCTCGACGCGGGGGCGGTGGCGGCCGTGCTGGGTGAGCTCGCCGGGCAGTTTTCGCTGGCGGTGGTGCCGGAGTGCGATTCCACCAACAGCCGGCTGATGGAAACGCCGGCTGACGACGACGGGCGGATCGCCGTGCTGGCGGCGGATCGCCAGACCGCGGGGCGTGGCCGGCGCGGCCGCAGCTGGCTGTCGTGGCCGGGCGCCGGGCTGACCTTCTCGCTGCGCTGGCATTTCATGCCGGCGCCCCACATGCCCGCCGGGCTGTCGCTGGTGGTCGGCCTGGCGGTGGCGCGCACGTTAGAGGAGCTGGGCGTCGAGGGCGTGCAGCTCAAGTGGCCCAACGACGTGCTCATCCACGGCAAGAAGCTCGCCGGCATCCTCGTCGAGCTGTCGTCGTCCCGCGGGCGTCCGCCGGCGGCGGTGATCGGCATCGGCCTCAACCTGCGCCTGCCTGCCGATGCCCAGGTGGAATCCGCCACTGGCGTCACCGATCTGGCTGCCTGTCTGGCTGCGCCGCCGGGGCCGAATCGCCTGCTCGGGCTGCTGCTCGGTCAGCTCCATCACTTCCTCGATCTCTACGCCGCCGCCGGCTTTCCGGCCCTGCGCGCCGCGTGGCAGCAGCGCAACGCTTTTGCCGACCTGCCGGTGCGCATCTTCGGCGAGGCGCAGGAACTCGCCGGCACCTGCGCGGGGGTCGATGACGACGGCGCGCTGCTCCTCGATACGCCGGAGGGCCGTCGCCGGGTGCTGTCCGGCGAGGTCTCCCTGAGGCTGGCGTAATGGATCTGCTTCTCGATGTGGGCAACACCCGCCTCAAATGGGGGCTGCGCGATGGCGATCGCTGGCTCGGTCAGGGCGCGGTGCTGCTGTCGGCGCTGGATGGCTTTGCCGACGTGCTGGCGGGGCTGGGGCCGGTGCGGCGCATGCTCGGCGCCAACGTGGCCGGGGCCACCGTCGGTGGCCGGCTTGGCGCGATGCTGGCCGAGTGCGGGCTGGAGGCCGAATGGATCAGGCCGCAGGCCGAAGGCTTCGGCGTGCGCAACGCCTATCTCGACCCCGCGCGGCTGGGGGCGGATCGCTGGGCGGCCCTCGTCGGCGCCCGGGCGCTCCACGGCAGGGCGGCGCTGGTGGTCACCTCCGGCACCGCCACCACCGCCGATCTGCTCGACGGCGCCGGGGTTTTCCAGGGCGGAGTGATCCTGCCGGGGCTTGACCTGATGCGCATGTCCCTCGCCCGCGATACCGCCCAGCTGCCCTTTGCCGACGGGCGCTTCGAGACCACGCCCAGGCGCACCGCCGACGCCATCGTCACCGGCTGCCTGCACGCCCAGGTGGGCGCCATCGAGCGGATGTTCCGGCTGGTGGCGGCCGAGGATGGCGCGCTGTGTCTGCTCAACGGCGGGGCGGCGGGCAGCCTCGCGCCCCATCTCGAGTGCCCCTTGCGCCTCGTCGAAAACCTGGTGCTCGAAGGGCTGGCGCATATGCGTCAAGAATTGTAACAGCGCGCCTCTCCACGCCTGCAGGGCATTCGGTGCCTTTTCCCGTTGACCGTGATGGGTTAGTCTTGCGGCCATGGTCACTTTACGTGTAGCGGTCCTCGTCCTGTTTCTCGCCAACCTGCTGGCGCTGGCCGTCTGGAAAGGCGGGCTCGGTGCTGGCGCGTCCGGCGGCGAGCCCGAGCGACTGAGCAACCAGCTCAATCCAGAGCGGCTTCGCCTCGTCGTGGAGTCGTCGCAGCCGGCTCCGTCTCCGCCGCCTGCGCCTGTCGTGGCGGCACCCGCCGAATCGGCGCCGGCCCCCGAGCCCGTTCCGGCCCCACCCACCCAGGCGGCCGATGCCGCGCCGCCGGCCTGCGTGGCGTTCAGCGGCCTCACCGCGGATCAGGCCGCCGAGCTGTCGGCGCGGGTCGCCAAGACAGGCTCCGGCTTCAAGCTATCCGAGAGTCGCGGTGTCGGCACCACGTCCTGGTGGGTGCATATCCCCAGCCAGGGCAACAAGGAAGGCGCCGACCGCAAGGCGGCCGAGCTTCGCCGGCTGGGCGTGGAGGATCTGTTCATCGTCCAGGATGCCGGCCCCAACCAGTTTGCGATTTCCCTCGGCCTCTTCAAGAACGAGCAGGCCGCCAGCCGTCATCTCAACCTGCTGCGTGAAAAGGGCGTGCGCAGCGCGCAGATCGCCAGCCGCGGCGCCAATGTGCTGCGGGTCGAGGTGCGCGGCCCGTCCGACAGCCTGGCCACCCTGGCGAGCGATCTTTCCGAGCGGCTCCGGGGTGCCAATCGTCTCGAATGTGCTCCATGACATTGCGGCCTTTTGTGGTGGGCCTGACCGGCGGAATCGGCAGCGGCAAGAGCGCCGCGGCGGATCTCTTTCGTGACTTCGGCGCGGCCATCGTTGATACCGACCTCATCGCCCATCAGCTCACCGCACCCCACGGCGCGGCGATGCCGGCCATCGAGGCCGCATTCGGTGCTGGCGTGGTGGCCGACAACGGCGCCCTCAACCGCCCGGCGATGCGCGCGCTGGCCTTTGAAGACCCGGACGCCCGCAAGCGCCTCGAGGCCATCCTGCACCCGATGATCCGCGACGAGAGCGAGCGCCAGTGCCGTGCCGCCACCGCGCCCTACGTGATTCTGGCGGTGCCGCTGCTGATCGAATCCGGCACTTACCGCGAACGCGTGGCGCGCCTGTGTGTCGTCGATTGCCCCGAGGACGTCCAGGTGGCGCGGGTGATGAGCCGCAGCGGGCTCGACGAACATCAGGTGCGGGCGATCATGGCCGCCCAGGCCACCCGTGCGGCCAGGCTGGCCGCCGCCGATGACGTGGTGGACAACGCCGGCAGCCTCGAAGCGCTGCGCGTCCAGGTGGCGCGCCTGCACGCCGACTACCTGGCTCAGGCGGCGCGGGCGCAGGGCCTGTGATATGATTCGCGCCGGTCTGACCGTCAATTTTCCATACCTTATCCAGGCGCGCGCGTGATCACTTACGAATATCCGCTCAACGAGAGGATCCGCACGCTGTTGAGGCTGGAAGACCTTTTCGAGAAGGTCATGCACTTTGTGCGCGCCGAAGGCTCGCTCGAACACCACGTGGCGCTCGTCACCCTGTTCGAGATCCTCGAAGTCGCGAGCCGCGCCGATCTCAAGGTCGATCTGGTGCAGGAGCTCGAACGGCAGCGCCAGATCCTCCTGTCCTTC
Source organism: Zoogloea oryzae (assembly GCF_030161255.1). NCBI lineage: Bacteria > Pseudomonadati > Pseudomonadota > Betaproteobacteria > Rhodocyclales > Zoogloeaceae > Zoogloea > Zoogloea oryzae. The sequence goes on along the minus strand of NZ_BSPX01000035.1, from coordinate 31,619 downwards.
CGTAACAATCCCCAGATTTCCGAGGAAGCCCTCTCCGGTGCCCTCTACGAGATCGAGCAGGCTTCCGCCTCGCTTCTCGCCATGGCCGGCAAGACGGGCCAGTATCTGCGCGAGAACGAATGGCTGATGAACATCCGCAGCCGCGCGGCGATTCCCGGCGGTGCCTGTGAGTTCGATCTGCCGTCCTATCACCACTGGCTCAACCGCGAGGTCGAACTTCGCCGGCGTGATCTGATGTCGTGGGTCCAGCCGCTGCTGCCGATCCGCGATGGCCTCGCCATCGTGCTGCGCCTCCTGCGCGCCAGCGGCCGGCCCGAATCCCAGGTGGCCCACCGCGGCGCCTTCCAGCAGACCATGGGCGGGCGCACGGTTCAGATGATCCGCATCCGCCTGCACGGCAGCGCCATGTGCGTGCCCGAAACCAGCGCCAACAAGTACGCCCTCAATATCCGCCTGATGCACGCCGAAACCGTGACCCGTCCGGGTCAGGTGGATATCGACGTGCCCTTCGAGCTCACTTTCTGCAATCTGTAGCAGCGTCTCAGGAGCTCTCAGGAAAGCTCAAAAATGGCTACAAGTTCTTGATTTTAAGGATTTTGTTGCCTCTTAATGTCTCGCTCAATATCATTGCATCTCAGTAGTCCTGTGTAGCTAGGTGTGTAGCTGCGTGGGGCGTGTGTAGCTAGATGATGTGTAGCTGAGAGGTGTGAGAGTGGGGGCGCTGACAGACATTCAGATCAAGCAGTGGATCAAGTCCGCGGCTGAAGTGGCGAAGGCAGATGGGGGAGGGCTGACGTTCACCCTCTCGAAGGCAGGGCGGGCCGCTTGGGTGCTGCGCTACAGATTTGGGGGCAAAGCCAGAGAGAAGACGCTGGGCCAGTACCCCGACATCTCTTTGGCCGAGGCTCGAAAGCTCGCGTTGGAAAACAGGGCGCTTGTCCAGCAGGGTGTTGACGTTGCTGCTGAGAAGCAGAAAGCGAAGCGTGAGGCTTCTACGGCCTGGACCGTTCGTCAGCTCGCAGAGGACTATCTGCAGAAGTCAGTTGGACGACTTGAAGAGTCAACGCTCAAGGGGCATCGGCAGCGCCTGCGCGACTATGTGTATCCCGTGCTGGGAAACACCCCCGCAGATGAAGTTCGCCCGATTGATCTCATCGAGATTATCGAGCGTGCAAGCAAGAAATCACTGCATGTAGCAAAGCTCGTGCTTGGGATTCAGAAGGCGATATTCGCTCATGGCATCGGGCGGCACATCATTGATGCTGACCCCGCACTCCAGCTTCGGTCAAATGCAGTACTTGGTCCGCGACCTGTCGCTAGAACGCGGGTGATGTTGTCGGAAGCAGAGCTGAAAATCATCCTGCCCTTGCTTCCGAAAATGGGCATTCAGAACGCGCTTATGGCCAAGATCCTGCTCTGTACTGCTGCACGCATCGGAGAGCTGGTGGGCGCGAAGTGGGAGAACATTGATCTCGAACAGCGCGTCTGGTTCATCCCGCCAACAGACATCAAGGGCAAGAAGGGCCGCGCACGTAACGGTGAAGACGTGCGCGGCTTCTATGTACCCCTTTCAGAGCCCGTTGTCGGCTGGTTCCAGGATCTCAAGGATCTCGCTTTTGAATCGGCCTACGTGCTTCCGATTCGATCACGAAAAAAAGCAATTGGCGACGCTCATATGGAGCCTGTGACGCTAAACGCCGCTTTCAGCAAGTTCTGGAAGACTTATCTTGCTGACAAGTGTCAGCGGTTCACTCCTCATGATCTGCGTTCAACGGCAAGAAGCCACCTTGGAAGGCTCGGAGTTGATCTCCTGATTGCGGAGCGGTGTCTGAATCACTCGCTGGGTGGTTTGGTGGCTATTTATGATCAGCATGACTATCTCGAGGAGCGACGCGCTGCCTTGGTGTCTCTGGCGGACTTCGTCGTTAATTGTTGATGATCTATTATTTGATGTTGCCAAGTAAGCCGTTTGTTGAGCTTTTTTAGAGCTCGCAAAAGGCTGTGCTTGGCAATAATTCTACATCTCGTTTCAGGCTCTTGCGCTGTGGAGCGTAGCTCTGAAGAAGATAAAACCAAGTTTTTAAGGTCCGCGGTAGGAGCAGCGGACGAAACTTCCAACTCCGCGAACTATTGTATCAACGCTAATCGATCTGGTGTGCTTATATCTCGCTTGAAGTGCTTCGGCTAGCTTTTCTCTGGTCAGACTGCAAACAAAACGTTCCTCGTTTTTAACTGACTTTAAGCTGTTGATAGTTCTTTTCTTGATTGCGTCCTTGATGCAGTCCTCAATCATGGTCATTGATCCTCTACCTACAACTTCTGATGTTGGTCTCGAATTATTTTTTGGTGATTTTTCCGCGTACTCTCCGAGATCGTCAATTAGCTTTATCTTGATTTCTTGGCTAAATGGAAAGTTCAGTGTGGTTGAGTGAAGGAAGTAGTCAATAGAAACAGTCATTGTGTCACCGGAGCACAAAGGAGGTTGGCAAGAAAAGGATACATTAATCCCTCCCGATGCTTGTGCTTTGAGATGGCGCCATTCTGAGTAAGCTCTAAGAAATCGATCACTTAGCTGAAAGTGTCGAGATGGCGTTGTGAAAACCAGCCGCATCCAAACAGCAGGGTGAAGATTGATTGATCTTCGTAACCATGTGTGAGTAGTGCGCAGATGGCTTAGAAGGTCAACTTTTTCTTTGCTTCCTTTCATGAAATCCGGGGATATGTCTTTGGACCCGAGATTCAAAAAGTGGCTTATGTCCTCGCGGTGTTCATCGTTTTCAAAAAGCATCCACATAAGAGCCTGCGTGCGGCGCCAGTCGTCGCAATCAAAATCTTCAACGTCCACCTCTCATCCTCCTTTTTCCTCACTCTTCCTCTTTCATCCTCTTTCTCAGAGGGCGCGCGACCCCTGATGTAACGGCAGCAGGCATACAAATCTTCAGTGACGGCAGGGAGATTTCCTCTTTTTTCCTCTTTCTTTGGAGTGTTGTGTACGCCAAGGAGTGCATTGTTAGAGCACAAAACCAAAACTGTAAACGCTGAACACGTCATGTGGCGGAACAGTTTAGGAATGAATCATGTCGCGTCTGAAAGAGGTTAGCCAAACGTCCCTGGTGAACTTTGATGAGTTGCCGAACTCCGCAAATGTTCGGCTGCCTGTGATGCTCAGCTTGTACGCATGCTCACGTGCAACGTTGTACAGGCTGATAAAAAAGGAAGTTATTCCACAGCCACGACGACTCGGTGATCGCGCTTCTGTGTGGCAAGTCGGTGAGGTTCGCCAGTCTCTGTGGAATCTGCAGAACGGCGCTGCTAATCCTTCAAAATAAAATCATAGTAATTAAATCTATGTCTATGTGGCGCTCGTGCAATCCATTTAAGCGCGTTTGTACGAGTGCCCTTGAGCACAGTAGTGACGGTCCCGTTTTCATAGGAAACATAACTTCAAAGGTTATGGTGATGCGTGGTTTTCGTCTGAATGGGTGCAGGCCTGCGTTTTAACGCAGGTTTTCATAAAAAAACTGCTCGTTGCAGCGGGAGTCGACGTGGTGACAAATGCACTTAGTAATAGCTGGAAACTTCACCACTTCGATAACACAGTGCGCGCCCATGTGTGCAATCCGTCATCCACTTCTAAGAGCTGATTGTTTGAGGTAAGAATAATGTGCGACTCAATTTGTATCAATTTTATGGTTAAGAGTAAAAAAATCGGAGATGGAGAGCGTCCTGCGCTCCCGTTTATGTTCAGCTTGACTCTAGATGAACAAGGTGAGCTGAAAAAGCGTAAGCCACCTTCGTACGTGGTGGTGTCGCCTCTTACCGGCGCCAAGTTCAAAATCACAGCAATCGCGAGTTATCATGATGATCTTCCTTATGTTGTTGGCTATCGAGTTGAGGCAAACATTCCCGCATGCACTGTTGGAAACAACGCATTCGTTCAGAATCACGTCAGATCAGCATCAAAAATTTCTCTTGAATTGCTAAAGAGCTGGCTTAGGCGTAATCACTTTAGCCAAGGATCTGCCGAACTATTCTCTTTGGAATCCTCGGAGATACAGTCGGTTACTCTTACATACTTGTTTGACTTGAAGGATGAGATTTCGGCAGTTAGATCCATTGATGGCCTCTTGGCCGCTGGAGACGCTCTTTTTAACTATTCAATGGCGCCCAATGTTTGCAAGCCTGTCCGTTTTTACGGTTCTGGAAATACTAAGACCGGATACTTCCATCATAGAGAGTATGTGATTACGTCTTATGTTAAGCGCGGAAGAATTCCGAAAAGTTTCTCAACTTTTGAAAGCAAAGAGATTGAGGAAAAGGTTTATGGAAAAAGTAGTCGATTGCTGAGGTGTGAGATAAAGTTGCACGGTAAGTGGTTGTGCCGGCATGGTCTTGCTAAGCCTGCTTCTTGGCATCGAGGTAAGAGAAATCCGTACGAGATCGCCTTTAGTGAAATGCGAAAATACTTTCGATTTGACGACAGGTTGCGTAGGAGGCGCCCCAGACCAGCGGATCTAGAGGTATTGAGTGAGTTTGAGCGGAAGATTGTCGATCTTCACCTGTCGGGCGCGGATGTTCGCAATCACTCTGATGTTCCGCGCTTGGCTGATCGAAAGTACTTTTCGCGCGTTAAGCGTCGTATTGAGGATCTGCTTCGGATTGATATATCAATTCCTTGGGGTGTTCAAACAAAAGCGGCTCTTGGCGAGCTGGAATGGTTGTTTTGTTATCGGAAAAGGTACCGGCCGAGCTCTCGATTTCTGGAGCATACTTTTACCAGTGAGACCGCAAAGAGGGCGATCTGCCAGCTCAAGAATATGAGCCCTATCGTTCAATGATCGTTAGAATCTTCGGCCGAATGCTCTGAGTGACTGCGGTTCGTTTAAGTTTGGGATAACGAACTTTATCGGTAGTGTGAGTGACAGGACGATTTCCAACTTTCTCGCCCCTTGGCTGATGCCTCTGAATTATTCTACGGCAGCGCCGAACGCTTGAGGTATTCATGCATGATTGAGGTTGCTGGCGCTTGCCGGAGTGCGAGGTATGGAGGCTCATTCAGTATGGTGTTTATTTGGTTTTACGTCATGTGTTCAAATGGTTAGTTGGTTTAGGCATTTTTTTGTAGTGTAACTAATGGTGAAAAATACAAGGCGGTTGCCCGGCTTGGCGGCCAATTAATGGCTTCGGCACGACGTGCTTTGGGCTGTTTTACTTCCTGATTTCTCTTAGATGAGTCCATGATTCAATCTTTCGAGTAGGTTGAGTTATGAATATTCTCTGGCCTCATCTATAAGAGTCTTTTCAAAGTTTGTTAAGTTCAGCTTTGAAGTGTCCAGTTTGCGTAGTCTGTCCAGTGCTGCATCTAAGTCTCCCCCCGTGGAAAGATATCTCTCAAGACGCTTTGCTAGCGGGAATGGAATTCCGTACTCATCAAGGGCGCTTAATGATGGATCTGAAAAGAGGTTCTCAACCTGTCCAACAAAATATGTGTAATCAGCAGATTTTATTCCAAGTTGTAGAGCAATTTCGTTTTGAATTCTATTAATGGCCATTGCAAGTCTACCAAATCTGTATTGTGGCCACTGCCGAACAAAATCAAGTACATCTTCAACTGCATCGTCCGGATTCGCGGAATTTTCGATTTCTGCTTGTATCAGTTGACGCAAAGAGTGCGATCTGAGCTGATTCACTTTGAAGGCAAGGTGCTTTCCCGACGTCACTCCGCCAATCTTGCCTCCATGGACAAAATAGTTCCAAATGGCTAGGCACAAAGATTCAAGCTGTGCATATGTTGGTAGCCCATTCCAGGATAACGCCTCGGCGTTTTCTCTATGACGAGTCATGCTCACTGCAAGATTCAATTGTTGCTGGGGGTCGATGCCTACATTGGAACGCAATGTCTCCAGCGATAATATGCGTTGCGCACGATATGGCTCCATGCGCTCACGAGATGAGCCCTCAAGATCGTTGGTATCAAGTTGAATGAGCAAGCTCTCAGGTGTGTTGTTGATGTCTTGAGTGAAAACCGGGATGTCAACAAATGGCAGGTCTTCTTGAGGCTCTGGGTGGAAGAGATATACATTCCCGACAAAGTGCTCGAACATTCGACCAGAACGTCCTCGTATATTATTGAAGGTAAAGTAGTCGTACTTTTGGGTGGCAATTTTGTTGTCGAAAATAATGACATTTTTTGCCTTTGTATTCACGCCTTCAATCAAGGTTGATGTGCATACTAGAAAATCAATCGTCTCAGAATTGAACCCTTTGACCACGACTTGCGCTAGTGCTCTTGGCATGCGTCCGTGATGCATGCCGATGCCCATCTTGAGTGCGCGAGAAAGAGTCCAATCAGGATCGTAGTTTGAGGCGACCCAGTCGGCGGCCTCTGCCATGCCTTGACTTGCCTTACCTACTTCTCCGTCGAGTAGCGCATTGGCAATTTTTCTAGCTTTTGCGGGAGAGGCACAGAAAATGAGTGTTGGCCCAGTAAGGCGTCTGCAGAGATCAACGAGTTCAACAAACTCATTACCCTTTGCAGGGGTGATCCTCGTTAGCTCGGTCACGACTGTTGAGTAATCTGTTCTGTAGAATATGCATCGGAATCTTTCTGGGAAGCCAGGGGGGATTGCTTGAATATTTGGTCCGAGCAAATAGAATTGTTTCGCCTTTTTTGATAGCTTGTAAAATGCGTGGTTGAGTGTCGCTGCTCGCTCTTTGTCGGCTGTTGGGTTTAATTTATAAAATTCATCGATTACAAATATATCTAGTGGTGGCAGTTCTGGGTAATCGACGACTCGCTCTTGTGTAAAGATAAAGATGTTCTGAGCAGAGAGCGCCTGTGACGCATGTGTTATAACCTTGTGCGTATCTCGATATCGCGATAGCCGTCTTCTTGTTTCGTCGATAAGAGCAATCGTTGGTACGACAATTACTATATTCCGAAATTTTCCTGACTCAATCAAGGCGTCAATGATTGCGCTTTTTCCGAAGCTTGTCGGGGCGCTTAGAATTACGCTTTCGCCATCGAGAATTCGCCCAAAGACTTCGGCTTGAACTTTGTGAAAAATATAACCGCGTTGGGCGTTTCTCTCCGGAGCTCTATCTTCATCACCTGTTTGGTAGAAATTTTCGGGTCGATGCATCTCTAATGCCAAAGCATCTCTTTCTGAAATTTTCTCCATGTCTAGGTAAGGGTAGAGGCCCACTTGTCTCACTAGAGAATTCAAAATTTCAGTGTATTCCTGAAATAAGTCTCGTCGATCCAAGGTGCGTAGCACCAACTCTTGCGTCTTCGGATCATATTCCGCTTGGGCTTGACTGACCAACGAGCAAAGGGTTTTCAGAATTGAAAGGATCTCGTCACTGTCCAGTGCATTCTTCTTTAGGAGGTCTAGAATAGTCTTGGTGTTAAGAAATTTCATTGCCACTCCTTCAGCATTTCATCAAGAATCTGAATTAATGTGGTTTTGGTATGGAGGGGGAGGATGAAGAGATGAATGCGTATGGGAAGTGAACCCGCTGGAACTTTCTCTGCCAATTTCTTTTGAAGCGCAGTGACCTCTTCGGTCAGTTTTTCTCGGTACACATCGTCAGATTTTTTACTGCCGCGAACGGCGTCGCTCTCGTAGGTGATAAAGATTGGGATGCAAGCTGCATCAAATACCGTATCTAAAGAGGTGTTTTGGTCGAGCAGTCGTGAGAGCTTTTCAAAATGGGGTGATGCTGGATCCAGCTTGTTCGTTATGAGCATAAACTCGTTACGCAGATAGTCTGTCTTTGTATGTGCAGCCAACTCTGTTGCGACATCGGAAATCGCTCTGCTACCGTCTTCATAGAACTTTACCTCGCCAAGCCACAGTTCTAGAGAGCCGTTGTTTGCAATAACATGAACCGCGTCAAAACCTTTGACAGTTGAATTTACTGAGTCCTTCCAGAATATTTTTGAAATGGCTGGGATGGAGCCGTAAATTTGTCTCAGTGCGATGTGAAGGAATATCTCGCCGAACTCGCCTCTTTTTCCATATTTCGGGGTCTGATACACAAGGCGTGCCGCCTTCTTTACTAATCGGACTGCGGTTCCTGGTGTAAATGTTCGCAACTCTTCGGCCGAGAGCGAGAACTCAGGAAGCCATTCCATAACGTGCTCTGCTAATGCTTTTCCACGCCATTCTCCGGCCTCATATCCGGCACACAGGGCGTCTATTGGCGGATTCGCGGATAAATCGTGAATGATCGGCGACAAGAATGCTGCAGGCGGTGCTGGATACATTTATCAATATTCACGCCAGAGGCGTGCTCCTGATTGTTTCAATTGGCTTGGTGAGTTCTTGCTTTTTGCTCACTTGCTACATTGAATATTCTCGCGTGCTGCATCTGTGTCGTCAGCACGTAGATTCGTACGCTAGCAATCCGTCCACGCTTGTGAACTTGCCATAAAAAGCTGGCTTCTCATCTATAGACAGTGCCATGAAGTGTGCCGTTGCGCATTTGATCTTTCCGCTTTCCCGGTCCCGCAGGTCTTCTTCAAACAAGCTGCTCTTTGTCTCGACAACAAAATACAGCCTGTCTTGGCCGTTTAGTTCAACCAAAACCGCCCAGTCTGGATTGTAGGAGCCTAGAGGTGTGGGTACTTTGAACCACCCTGGGAGTTTGGCGTAAACCTTAATTGCCTCGTTTTTTTCCAAGGCTTCAGCAAAGTCGCGCTCAATATTTGAGTCGTAGACCACGTGCTGATAGACAGACTTCTGGGTGTCTTGCACGAGGTTCTTCAGGTAGCCCGTTAGTTCTTGGGTTTCAAACAACTCTTGAGCGTAATACTCTTCATCGCCGAGTCGTCGGTATTTGATGCCATCAACCAACGCCATCCGCTTGCTGCGGTTGATCGCGTCTGCAGTTAGCTCGATAAACTGCTGTGGATTTCGTTTGAACTCATTGAGCCGGGTGCTTTTGGTGAGGATGTGTGCAATTGTCTTACGCGTGAGTTGAGTCCTGTCCTGCAGCTCGGTAAGCAGGTCAGGCAGCTCGATGTCACTCTCGTAGAGCGCCACGGGTTCGGAAATGGCCAGTACCGAAGCATCCACTCCCGACTTGGTGATTGACATTCCCGCTTTCTTCCATTGAAGGCGGGTCTTTGCTACTGACGGCATGCTGTTCAATGCATCAATACAATTTTCGATCAGCTTGTCGTTGTCGAAATGAACGCGGTAGGTTGTTTTATGTTTAATGCGATCCCAAAGCTCTTTAAAATCCGGGCTCACCAATACTGACTTTCGCACCGGAATATGCCTGCGCTCATCTGCATTCTTGATTTCCAGCTTGCCCGTCAGCTTCTTCAAAACCGCTGCAATTTGTTCCCTTTGGGCATTGAATTGCTCAGGCAGTGCCAACGTACCGTTCTTCAACGCTTCGCGAAGTGTGTCCTGCACTTTGCCCTTGCTGTCGATGTAGCCCTGCGACTTAAGGTGTGCCCAAAGAGCCTTGGATGCCTCAAAGCCAATAGATTCGACTTCGCCGTTCGCTTGGGTTACAGCTATTCCAGCGAATTCGTGGTTTTGCACTACGCCAAACTGAATACCTGTGTCGTTCTCGATGTCGCGTTGCAGGTTCTCCGCGAACTGCTCGTAGCTCTCGGTCGCGATTACGGTCAAGGTGTTCACCTCAAAGCCGCGAAGGCGCTCACCTTTCTGGTTTACGCAAAGGCGCAAGCCGCGACCAATTGTCTGACGACGCCACCGCTCCGTCTCGCGGGTCGAGAAGTTGCAAATCTGGAAGACATTTGGGTTGTCCCAGCCTTCTTTTAGCGCCGAGTGGGAGAAAATGAACTTCAGGGGTGATGAGAAACCCAGTAGCTTTTCCTTGTCGCGCATGATGAGGTTGTAGGTGTCATCGTCTGCGGCTGTGCTGCCGCTGGTGTCCTTCAATACCTCCACCGTCTTTCCGCCGATCTTCTTCTTGTCGATGGAGAAATAGCCGTTATGCACCTCGCTCGCGGCTGCGGAAAGATCGACCTCTGCGAACAGGCTCTGATAGTCCGGGTGCCGTGCCAGGCGCGTGTATTCTTCCTCGAACATCAAGGCGTACTCGCCTTTTACTGGGTTGCCTTGCTCGTCGTATTGGCGGTACTTGGAAACCTCATCGATGAAGAACAGGCTCAACACTTTCACGCCCAACGGATGCAGGCGCTTCTCTTTGTCCAAGTGTTCCTTGATAGTGCGGGCGATCATGGCCCGCTGAACGGCACCGGCGTCCACATCGCCCCAAGCCTCGCCCGCACGTAAGAACACCTCGCTACCGGGTACCTTCAACTCGATGAATTGATCAGCCTTGGCTGAACGAATCTCGCCGATGCGGACGTTGGCGTACAGAGGACGGCCGGTTTCCTGCTCCAGGTCGAAGCCGTCTTGAACCGTGATCGGCTCCCTACGTACCGCGCCAGAAGCGTTCTGACGATCCACCTCAATGCTGGCGGTGATCACGCCCTTTTTGTTTGTGACCGCCAGCAACTTCACGTAAGGTTTGTTGTTTCCCCCTTGTACTGTGGCGGCTGCTACCTCAATCTGCTTGACCAGCTTCTGCTCGTAGGCGTCTACAGCGTCTAGCCGGTACACCATGTTGTGCTTGTCTATGTGAGTGGCGGAGTAGCGCAGGGCGCACAGTGGGTTCATGTGCGCCAAGGCCTTCTTACCTTTGCCGTCAATGCCACCATCAACGCTTTGAGGTTCGTCCACGATCAAAATAGGGTGCGTGTTACGAATCAGATCAATAGGGCGTTCGCCCCCTGTCTTCTCGCTGGTGCGGTACATCTTGTTCTTGGACTTCTCTCGCCGCTTTGCCTCGTCGGACTCTTCTGCAGCGGCAGCAGTTTCATCGCCAAACTTGTTGATGGCCCCTACCGTGATGACCATGATCTGGATGTTAGGGTTGGTCGCAAAGTTGCGCACCTCCCCAAGACGATCAGAGTCGTACTGGAAGAATTCATAGCCCTTCGCGCCGGGGTACAGGCTCTCGAAGTGCTCACGGGTGATCTGAAGGGTTTTGTTGACGCCTTCTTTGATGGCTACGGAAGGGACTACCACCACGAACTTGGTAAAGCCGTAGCGTTGATTCAGCTCGAATACCGTGCGCAGATAGACGTAGGTCTTGCCCGTGCCGGTTTCCATCTCTACCGTGAAGTCCAGTGCCTGCTTTGCCTTCAGCGGTTCGGATGGGGGAAGCCCGTTACGCAACTGTACTTTCCGGAGGTTCTCGCTAAGTTCCTCGTCGGCCAGCAATTGCAACGCATTGCCGATGCCGCCTTCGGCCGTGAACTGCTTGCCCTCAAAGCTCTGTTGCCCCGCGTCTGTCAGTGCCTGTGCGGTCACTGTAAAGACTGAACGGCAGACTTCTTGCCCACGAAACAGGTCACAAACAGCCTCAATCGCTGCCGCTTGATAGGGAAGGTCGGATTCAAAGTGAAGTTTCATTGTTTCTTCTTGCTTGGTACGGGGCTTGCAGCGCAGTTGGGCTTCCGGCACGCCTAGTTCGTTTCATTCATGTCATCGAGGTGGATGACATCCTCTAGGCCGCAGTTGTCAAACATCGGTTGATAACTGAATCGACAGTCAGCACGCCGTCGGAAGAGATGGCTTTCAGGTGCTTCGCGATATGCTGATTGCGAGTTTGAAACAGCCTTGCCATGGAACCCAGTGATAGTCATGCGTCTCATTGGCAAATCGGCATTCCATACGGGTGTGCCCATCGTCGGTCTGGTAGAGCAGAAACTCGCCAGAAGGCGGTTGGAGTGAATTACTCATGGTCACAGACTGCGCACGTTCTTCACGCCGTGCTGCTCCAGGATAGCGGCCAGATTGCTCTTGGCTACGTCATTCTCGAAGGCACTGTCGCGGAAGACGGCGGTGGTCTCCGTGGCTGTGCCTTGCTGGTCACGCCACTGGGCCATGCCCAATGCTAGGCCCTCTGCATCTGCCACGTTGATGCGCTCATCTAAGCATGCCAGCAGGGTGCCGCCGCCAATGCTATGTACCGTCTTGCCAGCGATTTGCTTCTGCTCCATGGGTACGCACAGGTCCAGGCCAAGCTTCAGCAGAATCTCATACAGCAGGTCGTCGTTGCTACGCCCTGGCTCGATATGCTCAAGATTGGCAAAGAGCGATCCCTTCAAGTCTGCTGGATTCGGGTTCCAAGCTCGAATATTGGAAGTGTCGAGTTTGAAGACGCGGAAGCCCACATCACCGGCCTTTGCAGCACGCTGACGTTTCCCGGCCCCAACTAGTCGTGCTTTAGTGATGTCGGCAATGGATGACCAGCCAACGGATTCGCCACCAGTCAGAGGTTCCGGCAATTGAACCAGGATGCAGCGGCGGCTGCCACCGTCGTCCGCATTCTGTTGGAAGACAGCGTCCATCGTGCTACCGGTGCCTGCGAAAAAGTCAATGATCAGGTCGTTCGATTCCGGTGACGTCGCGATCTGTAGGATTCGACGTAGCAGCCGTGTGGGCTTCGGCGTATCGAAAACCACATCTGAGTTCGGAAAGTCTACAGTGGCGATCAGTTCCTTCTTCGCCTCCTGTGTGTGGCCGACTTCTTCATAGAACCACAAGGTTTGGGGTACCCGTCCGCCGCCAACTTCTGAAAGAAATCTCTTTACTGCGGGCTGGTTATTCCCATCAGCCCCCCACCAAATACGGCGATCAGCATCAAGTTCTCGAAATTTCTCTTCAGAATAGACCCAGTACCTGCCTGAAGGAGGGCCTTCAATAAGTCGTCCGCCGGGAGTCGTTATTGCATATGTTCCTTTGCTATAGAAATTTCGTGCGGACATTCCATCTGCTCGCCAGAGGCCACGAGGGTCGCTATCGGGGTTTGAGTAGTGGGCATCTTGCTCGGCCGTTCTTGGCAGGGGGCGAGGAACCCAGGTTTCAGCGTTCTTAGCATAAACGACGACATAGTCGTGATCCTCTGAAAAGTGTCGCGCCGAATTTTTTGGGGCATATACCTTCTGCCAAACGATGGACGCTACGAAGTTCTCTTCCCCGAAAACCTCATTCATCAACGAGCGAAGGTTGTGGATCTCGTGGTCAGCAATACTGACGAAGATAACGCCTTCGTCCTTAAGTAAGTTACGAGCCAGCTTTAGGCGTGGGTACATCATGTTCAGCCAGTCGGTATGAAATCTACCGCTGGCATCCGTATTGCTGGTGATCTTCGCTCCACCCTCGGTCTGTCCAGTTAGTTCCAGATAGTTCTTGATGTTGTCCTGAAAGTTGTCGGGGTAAACGAAGTCCTTACCCGTGTTGTACGGGGGGTCGATGTAGATCAGCTTGACCTTGCCCGCGTAGCTCTTTTGCAGGAGCTTAAGTACTTCCAGATTGTCGCCTTCAATCATCAAATTTTGCGTGGTGTCCCAGTCCACGCTCTCTGTAGGTACCGGGCGCAATGTACCTGTGCTGGGGGTTAAAGCAATCTGTCGTGCCTTGCGCTTGCCGTGCCAGTTCAGGCCGTACTTTTCTTCGGCGTCTGTCGACGTAGCGTCACCCATCAAAGCCTTTAGGACGTCGATGTTCAGCGCCGCAGTAGTCTTACCATCGGTCGTGGTTTCGGTTACCAGTTCAGGGAAAAGAGCCTTGAGTTTGCTGATGTTGTCGGCCACGAGGTCAGCACTTTGTGCCTCGGGTGAGTGTGCTTGAATTTGTTGGATCGTCATTCTATTTTTAGGTATTCGTTTAGATCAGTGGGAGTCAGTCGTCTTGCGGGCCGCCCATTTGACGGTCGAACGATTGGCGGATCAGTCCCATCACATAAGGCAGCTCATCAAGATTGCTCAAGCCTACTTCCACGTCGCCATTTCCCCAACGGCCCACGTTCGAGACGTCTTTGCACAAGCCCTTCGGATCGTCTAGTTCGTGAAATGGCATGTTTAGCGACAGACGCAGGCGCCTTACTTGCGGCACCACATCCACGAAGTTTGTCTCAGCCTTGTACGCCACATAGAGTTTCAAGAACTCTTCGCGAATGCAAGGATCTAGTGCCAAAACGGCTTGCCGAAACTCCTCGTACAGTGCCCGCATCGCGCCTGCTGCAAGGTGAGGGTGATCGTCAATGCTGTACTGGGTGTCTGCATCGAGGTCTCGCCAAATTGGATCGTATTGCCTCAGGACTTCGTCATCTAGTGCTGGCATTACCCATGTTTGGCTAGCCTTGAGGGCAAGTCGCTCTGCGCGTGCTTGAATTGCAGCCTCATCCCATCGGTTTGCTTCACCTAGTCCGAAGTTTAAATTCAGCGGGCTATATTTGAAGCCGATTTTATTGCCATCTTTCGACTCAATTTGTTCTTGTTTGTATTTGAACGAACTGTCGCTGTACTCGCTGTTGTAGCCTGTCAGTGTTAGGTTTCCCAGAGTGTGTAGCCAAGTTTGCTGCACGCGCTTCCACTCGGGGCCGAGTTCTGCCTTCCACTCCTCGGACAATTTTTCATTTTGAGGGAGAATGTGCTCGACGGTGTAGTCCTCGACAAGCACGCGCTCTTTGCGTCCAAAATTTTCTAGTCGGCGCAGCCAATAGCTACGGCTTCGGAAGTTGTACAGGTCTCGGATTTTGATTTCGCGTTGAAACTCCTCATTGCTCGGAAAGCGGCGATAAGAGGGAAGTATCAAAAAAGCTGCTTGCACGCTCTCAATATAGCGGTCCTTCTTGAGTGTTCTGCTCAGACCTGCAAACGTCTTGTTCAGCGAGTTAGTGGGAATGGCGCAGATGGCGCGGCGGAACACATAACTTTCCACCAAGCGAACAATCTGAACGACCTCGTCACCGGCCACGCGGCCCTGTTTGTAGTCGTGGTAAACGTCCAACAGGAACGGATACGCGACATCAACCTTAAGCTCGCGCAAGTCATGGAAAGCTTGCTTTAGCCCGGCGTTCGTCTCTGAACCCAAAGCCATGGCGCAGTAGTAAGTGGCATACGCATGGATGTCCGCCACCAAGTCACGGGTATCGCCAGTGAGGCTTCGGGCAAAGGCTTTGAACGCTACGTACACCTCGCGCACGTTGGGGATCTCACCCGTCTTGGTTGTGAGGTAGTGACGCATGAAGGCGTCGAAGTGGACTACGTAGGCGGCTTGACCAAATGCCTTCTCCATGGGGCGCCAGTACGTTTTGTAAAGCTCCGTTTGCAGCTTCGGTTCTAGCCCCATCAAAATGTAGTTGCGAATGAGGTCGGCCTGGCTGAGCTCCAGCCCGGTAGAGTTCATGCTTTCAAAGATCAACTGTGGGTTGTCTTGAGATCGATCTAAAGACACATCAACGATCACAAGCTTAGCTAGGCCCTGGCATATCGCCTCTAGTTCCCCTTGATGGGTGGCAATCAATTCTTGGAACAGTGCATAGTTTTCGGTAATGCGGGTGCTGGTCTCTGCAGGCATAGGCGCGCCTTGCAGAAGGGAGAGCAAAGTGTCTTTGTCGGTCTCGGACAGGATGAGTTTGAAATGACGCTCGCCCTCTTCGTCGGGGTTCAGCAAGTAATAGTTGCGCAGCTTCTTGTGTGAGAAGGTGTCGAGCAGTTCGCTAAGTCCTTGGGTCTCAAAGTGCTTGGCAAGCGCCGCTATGAGTAAGGTGCTGGTCGTCAGTCGCTGTTGTCCGTCAATGACCAGCAATGCCTCCTGGCTCGTGACGGACGACAACCCCCGCTCCACGTAGACGATGGAGCCGATGAAGTGTGCATTGACCTTCTCATCGCGACCTGCGCGCATCAGATCCGACCATAGCTGACGGCACTGGGCGGCGGTCCAGGAATAGTTGCGTTGGTAGATGGGGATAACGAACTGCGGAGATTTGCGCAAGAATTTGAGCAAATTGGCTTCGGTTGCTTTCACTTCTATCCCTTAGAGGTCTTGAGCGACTCGCTGACGCTCGGCCAGTAGAGCCTTGATTTCCAGGTTGACGGCGACCTGGCGGGCTATCTGCTTTTCCTTCGCGGCGGCGTTACGTGCAGTGGCGATGCGTACATCCAGTTCTGTGCATGCGCGTAGAGCCGCACGACGTTCTGCCGCTCGGGCAGGACTCTCGCTGGTCCTGAACTGCCCGGTTTGTTCCACGGCCTGCCACGCAGACAATGTGTCAAACCAGCCTTGATACAGAGCTTTCAGATGGAAGCGCGGTTGCCTACCCAGCGCCATGGCTTCCAGAAAGGCCCGACACTCTGGACCAGGCTTGATTGGGACGCTGATGGAGTCGCCATCCAGCACCGTCTTTCCCGCCTCACGCTGTGCCCAGCGGACGTGAACGACGGATGCTACCAACTGGTGGCCGTGCTCGAGTAGAAGTACCGTGGGGTACGGAACCGCACGGTGAATCAGCTCAGCCACGCGTCGAACGTTAGTGCTGACCGCTGCTGGGGCCTGCGGGCTTCGATGTTGGTCAGTCGCTACTACCTCGGTTCGGAGCCTTGCAACCAAAACAGTTACTTCCAGATAGCTGCGAAGCTCGTCTTCGTAAGCTGGAATGCCGACATTTGAGGGCTTGAGGGCCGCGTGCCAAGCTAACTCGTCAATCCCGTCCTGCACGAGCTTTCTGTCTGCGGACGTAGCTGCTCCGTTCTCGGCCAGCATTTTCTTGGGGATGCGTTGCTGAACGAGTGCGGACGACGGCAGTGCGAGTGCAGCCAGGAGTTCGTTGGCGGTAAGCGGTGCGATGTTCATGCTAACGGTGTTTCCGAGCCGTTCGGCAACACAATGAGGAATGCCACGACCTCGAAGTCGTTGGTGCCAGCAAACTCACCTTTCATCGCATGAGTCCCACCAGGTGAAAACAAGCTTGCTACGGCGCGTTCTTCGGACTTTCCGGCGATGGATGCAACCGCAGCAGCCAAGAGCTTTTGTGCCTGCCGCATGTCTTCGCCATGCCGAGTGATCTTGTCGAAGCGGGCGCACGCAGTGGCGTCGGGGAAGTCGCGCCCAACACACAGGCGCTTGAGCCGATCCAAGAATTGTTTAGCCTGGGTGTAGGGCAGCAGCACCGTTCCGTCGTCACCTACATGCACCAAGTAGTGAGGGGACAACGGGTAGTTGGGGTCAATCACTCTTGCAGCTGCGGTGCCCTCGGCGCGCAGACAGAACAAAACCCCCGGAGTAATGTCGGCATCAATGCTGCTGGTGACTGCAAAGGACCCTAGGGGCATGGCTTCCAGCTTGGAAGGGTGTTCGCGTGCGTACTCGGATAGATCGATGCGGAAGTCAGTCAGAGTGAGGTCCGTGATAGCAACGCCGCTGGAGAGGTCCTCTAGGTCGATCACGGTCTCCTGGAGCTTTAGCAACTGGTTGCGCCGGTATTCCAGATCGTTCATCTGGTTGCCGGATTGTTGCTCGATGATGTTCTCTTCGCCCGTCGCGGAGATGTCCAGAAGGACCATCCGGCCGCTTACGCGCTGCTCCAGGTTGATGTACTCCTCCAACTCCATGTTGGGCCAGAAGTTCACCAGCTGGATGCGGCTGTTGGTCGAACCGATTCGGTCGATTCTGCCAAAACGCTGAATGATCCGAACCGGATTCCAGTGGATGTCATAGTTGATGAGCCAGTCGCAGTCTTGCAGGTTTTGGCCCTCACTGATGCAATCGGTGGCAATGAGCAAGTCCAGCTCGCCTTCATTCGCGAGTTCTGCAGGGCGCTCCTTGGAGCGTGGTGAGAACGCGGTCAATATGCTAGTTAGATCACGGCGCAGGCTTGGCAGTGTGGTTTGATTACGACCGGCGCCGGTAACTAGTGCTGACTCAATGCCCAAATCTGCTTTGGCCCATCCGGCTAGATGCTCATACAGGTAGTTGGCAGTGTCGGCGAACGCCGTAAACACGATCACCTTGCGGTTGCCAGGGTTGATTGGCTGCGAGCATTTTATTGCGATGAGATCGCGGAGCTTTTGAAGCTTGTCGTCCCGAGAAGGACTGACTTGTTCGGCTGCTGCGTAGAGCGTTGCCAAACGGTTACGGTCCTCAATCAGGTCTTGTTTCCAGCGCAGCAGATCAACGTCAGTGAGCAGTACTTTGACCTTGCGACCTACCAGAAGCGACTCAAATGCAGGGTCGTCGATATCTACGCCGGCAATGTCCAGCTCTTCGATCTCTTCCTGGTGAGCGTCGATACGGGCCAACATGCCTTCCACATCTCGCAACTGGCGTTGAACCGTCAGAGCGAACGACGAGACGGCACTTTCCATGCGCTTGAGAACGTTAACGCGGAGCAGGTGGATCAAGCTTTCCTCGCGGTCAACCTGCCGGAAGAAGCTCGTGCCACCCCGAACTTGTGTGCTGTACTTCTCGTCGTAAGCGTCCTGCTTGTGGGGCAGTACATAGCGAAGGGGGGCGTACGCAGAGAGATTGAGTCGTCTGATCTCGAGGTTGATGTCGCGAATCGAGCGGAACTCACCTGCCCGGTCTACATCCGCTTTGATGTTGATCGGCGGAAGGCGATCTGGGAACCGCCCGGTTTCAGCTGTACCGTAGTATTTCTCGATGTGACGGCGTGACCGGGCGATGGTCAGATGGTCGAGCAAGGCGAAGTAGTCAAACCCGAGCATTTCTACCAGCAGGGCGGGCGTTTTGTCCTCTGAGGGCAAATCTAGCCAGCGATTGAAGGCTTTTTGTGCGCGGCGAGTGGTGCTGTCTATGCTGGCAATGCCATGCTCGAACAGTGCCGTATCGTCGCCTTCCGTCACAAAGGCAATCTGGTTGCGAAGGTCTGCCAGACGATTGTTCACTGGCGTGGCCGAGAGCATCAGCACCCGCGTCTTCACACCTTCGCGGATGATCTTGCGCATCAAGCGGTCGTAGCGCGTTTCCCTGCCTTTGTTGGCGGCCTTGTTACGGAAGTTGTGCGACTCGTCGATCACCACGAGGTCGTAGTTGCCCCAATTCACGTGGGACAGATCGATGTCCCCCGAGTGGCCGCCGTCACGGGTGAGGTCGGTGTGGTTGAGAACGTCGTAGTTCAGTCGATCAGACGCTAAGACGTTCCGTCTGTCGTTGGCCTTGTAGAGCGTCCAGTTGTCTCGCAGGCGTTTGGGGCAAAGTACCAGGACACGGTCGTTACGTAGTTCGTGATACTTGATAATGGCCAGGGCCTCGAACGTCTTACCCAGGCCGACGCTGTCTGCAATGATGCAGCCGCCAAACCGTTCCAACTTCTCGATGGCGCCAACGACACCGTCACGCTGGAATTTGTAGAGCTTTTTCCAAACCACGGTGTTACGGATACCCGTGGCCGATTTGACGATTTTCTCTTCGTCCAGGCCTTCGGTTGCGAACAGTTGTTGAAGTACTAGTGCATAGAGGCTAGCTGCATCGCGGTGCGTGGCGAGACCTCTGACTGCGAGCATCAGAGACGTTTTGGCGTCCGGGAGGTCTTCAAGCTGTGACCAGTGCGCGTCGAACCATTGACTCAACATGCGCGCCTCAGCCTGGTTTTCCGAAGCCTGAATTAAGTTCAACGGGTTGCCCGGCGTGATGCCCAACCCCTCAGTGTTGAATCCGAACGAACCAAGCACAGACTGCTGAGGAATCCCCACTTGATCTCGCAAGACCACAGTGCCTTGGGGGATGGAGTCTTTCGCGCTGCGAACATCAGCCTTAGCCCCCAGCCAACCCATCAGCGTACGTGCCAGCCAATGCGCTTGGAGCTTGTTACGAGCAGCTCGGTCTGAAGATGTGCCCAGTAGGCCGAGGTGGTCTTGGGGGCCTAGGAGGGGAGGTGCATCTGGTGGGGGAGGAACGACTAGGCGCGTGTGGTCGAGAAGCGGCAACTCATTCATCAGTTCAGCAAACGCAAAGAGTGAGAACGACTCTGACACCATGTCTAGCTTGTGGCCTCGCTTGAGGCATGGGCGAACCAAGTCCAAAACCCTGTCTGTTCCCGCGTTGCTGATGAACTTCATCGCCTTGGACTTCCTCAAGCTGCAACAAAGACGAAATCATAAATCAGATACATACACATGGGATTTCGAGCGGGCTAGACAGTCGTATTTTTGCGGCTCCGAGCAGGTAAGCCGGGTCTGTGGGTGAGAGGTTTGACGTTCTCAGAGCTCAGGAGGGGCGTTGCTGAAACCTGTAAGGTAGGCCAACGAAGCCCCGTTGCCGCGAAGCCGACAGACGTCAGGTGGAGATGAGGAGGGGCTAACGCCAGAGGTCTGCGTTCGCATTGTTGCTAAACAGCTCTGCGTCCCTGATGTACCGCTGCAGCATCGAGTCTGACGCGTGCCCAGTTTGAGCTCTAATCCGAGTTGTCGGCGCGCCACTTTGCGCCGCAGCGGTGACGAACCCAGCCCGCAGGCTATGCCCTGACAGCCGGGATGCGTCAATGCCGGCCTCGATGGCTCGTTGCTTGATGATGAGCGATACGGACTGGCCGCTAAGCCGACTGGGCATGACGTGGTCGAAGCGGTTCACTGACCGAAAGAGCGCACCGGAAGTGATGCCCGCAGCCTTCAGCCAGTTCTCGAGATGCTGCACCGGGCAGTACTTACTTCTCCGCAGGTTCGCATCGGCCTGCATACGAGGTATGGCAACGAGTCGCCCACGCTGATCCTGATCTGTCTTGCTGCGTCTGATGTTTGCGATGACGCCTTGCTCGCAGAACTGCAGATCCTCAACGTTGAGCGCGACGAGTTCCGAGCGCCGCATTGCAGAAGCGAAGCCGAACAACAGTAGTGCCGCATCCCGCTTGCCGCGCAGCCCCCTCAGTTTGCGTACCATTTTGAGCAAGTCTTCGTACTTCAGCGCCGCAGCCTGCTTAACAGCAGTGCCAACCGTGCGCCTGATTCCCTTGAGCGTAGCGCGAACAAGCAGAGCATCTGTGGGGTTTGCATGTCCCTGTGCCGTATGTGCATGTCCGATTGCTACGAGTCGTCTGGAAAGCGTTGAGTTTGAGAGCTTTCGTGCGTGATCTGCAATATAGCGCGCAATCATGGCTGGTGGCGCGGGTATTGTGCCGCCCCATGCCTCGAAGTGCGCTAAATCCGCGCGATACGCCCGCTTTGTGTTATCAGAGAACGCAGAAGTCAGGTATTGCCGTATTTCTGCATCAAGCTCGTGGTCTGCCATCAACGCAAGCAGTGCATTGTTTGAAAATACGTCATTCTGTTCAATGTGCGCTTTGCGCCGAGCGTCGCTATTGTTGTTGCGTGTTTTCATTTCTGCATGCTCTATTCAATCGTTACGTATTTTGCGCAGGTCATCAGTAGATGATCGTAATCGTGCGCTGTTGCTTCTTCGATAAAATTAACAGCAAGCTCGGGCTTGTCGCTTTGCAAGATTGCGCGACGTACGAGACCGAGAATAAGAAACGCGTTGCCGTCTTTGCTTGAGAGTTCTACGATTGCGTTTGTGAGCGGTTCTGCGTCAAAAAGTTTGTTGTCTTTCATTGTGTTCTTTCAATGCGCTGATGAGCGAAGTCAGTACTCGCAAGTCAATTTGCTAATGACTGTTATCGCTAGTTGGCGCAAAAGTAGTGATCAGCGTTGATGCGCTCAGTGCGCATTTGTTCGATGACGTGTTCGACGCATCTCCGGGGCGCAAACTCGAGAATCTGCATAAATTCGGAAGACCATGTGTGAGATAGCGATATATCGCTCCCTCAGAGCTTCAGCCGGATTTATGCAGATTCTCGAGTTTGCGCCCCGGAGAGCGTCATCTCAGTAGATGAACGATTGCGCGTTTAGCGCAAGCAAACGGATGTTCGGAGCGTGCTCAGTATTCAGACGGCAGTAGCAGCGTCGTTACGCTTCGATCTGCTTCAGTGATGATCCAGAGCCGTTCTGCTTGAGTGCCGAGCGGATAGCTAGAAAGAATGCGAAAGCCGTGTTGAACAGCTTCGCGATTTGCAGTGACATCATCTGGGTGAATATCGCCCCAGTCACCCGCTTGATGACGTTGCAGAAGTGCGAAAGCGTTCGTTGCGCTGCGATCAAGAAGATCAAGCGCGCCGTGAGTGGCAACAACTTGACCGAGTGGGAAGAGCGACTTCGGACGGTTCGAGTTTGAGAATTCAAAGTTCATGATGAGTCGAGGCTCCTTTTCAGAAGGCGAGCGAAAGCAGACAAAGTCGCGAAAGCGCGTTTGTCGATCTGAGGTGAGAACGGGGACTGGTTACTGCAGGAGAGGGCGGATCTACATCGGCACAGGATGTGCTGACGCTTTACTATTTGGAAGGGGGCGTAAGGTGCGTTTGATGGAAGCGGTTAGTAGCTGGGTACGAAACCGATTCCCTGGGTAGCGTTTCCGCGTTTCAGTTTGCACTCCTCTATCAAGCCATTTAGAAGCTCCTCGGGCGAAAGCTGTTTCTTTCCGAAGAGTTTGGCTCCGCGGCTGACGGTCGTGAAGTCGCCTGGGGTGAGCGTCGTCAGCGTATCAAGGACACCGCGAAATCGAGTGTTTTCTGATACGCCGAGTTTCTGAGGCATGTAACGAAGGAAGAGGCGCCAACGCTGCTCGGGCTTCAGGTAGTCAAACTTGATCTTGAGCACGAATCGGCGCATCGCTGCGCTGTCGAGCGAGGTCATTGCGTTTGTCGAGCAGATGAAGAGCCCGTCGAACTGTTCCATCTGAACAAGGAGTTCGTTGACTGCAGTGACATCCCAGTGCTGTTTTGCACCTTGCCGTGCGCTTAGAAAGCTGTCTGCCTCGTCGAGCAGGAGGAGGGCGCTGGTGTCGGCCGCGTGGGCAAACATCTTGGCAATCCGGGCTTCGGTCTCGCCAACGTAGGGGCTCAGAATGTCCGATGCACGCTTGGCGTGGATCGGCATCCCGAGTTCCGATGCGAGATGGTGGGCCAGGACTGTCTTTCCGGTGCCGGGCGGGCCATAAAAGCACATTGCGCCGCGACAAGAGGTTTGATCGCTGCGTAGCGCCGGGATGAGTGCGCTGACGTCATGACTTGTGTTCAAGAATTCAAGCGAGTACGTTTCTGCGCCCGTGCGGGCTTGTACGCGCTTCTGATCGAGCAGAGACATACTGCGCTCTATGACTTGCTCTGCGATGTCGTGACGTGCTGTTTTGTCGTCGCAACCGACTACGTGGAGAACCTTCGCAAGCTTGCTGATCTGTGCCGCACTCAGCTCGTCTTGCTGGGCGAGGTGTTCAAGGAATGTGGGCGGTAGTCGATGCTTCTGCAGGTGACGTTTAGCGATGCGGCGGCGAACTTGAATCGGGGGAATGGCGAGTTCTATCGAGTAGTCAAAGCGGCGCAGGTAGGCTTTGTCGATGTGGCTGATCTCGTTGGCAATCCAGATCGTGGGTACTGGGTTGGTTTCTAGCAGACGGTTGATGAAGAGCTTTCCCGGCCATTTTTGAGCCGCAACACTCGATGGACTGACCATGTCTGGATCGGGAAACACATCTTCAATCTCATCAAACAAGATCAGTGCCGTGGTGCATTGAAGGAAACGTTGGGAAAGCCGGAAGTACGACAGGCGATCTGAGCCGGAGATCGAGTCTTCGCTGTCGTTGCATGCTCGAACTTGATACAGCGGCGTTTTGATCACGCTGGCGAGCCAGCGGGCGTATTCTGTCTTGCCCGTTCCAGGCGGCCCGTAGATCAGCACATTGATTCCGGTAACGCCTTGCTGAATCCCCTCTGCCAAGTAGGTGTGCAAGAGGTCTGTCTCGGCACCCAGGTGCTCGAAGTCATGAGCGCGCAGCGTGGGTTTGGGGCTTGGCTCAAGCACAACTTTCATCAGCGACTCAATGCTATCTGCTTCGCTGAGCAGCGCGTCTTTGATTCCTCGGGGAATCTTGATATTCACGCCGATTCTTTCCGGACGAAGCTCTTGCGCTAACAAGCCTGTCGCGAACAGAGTGCTGCTGGACTGTACGTGCGCATTGATTATCTCTCGCTCTATTGAGAGTGCAACTGACATGAGCCGCACGAGTGCGTCTTTGTCCATAATCACTACGCTTGACAATAGGTCTGCCAGCACAAAATGATGATCCACCAACACAAAGAACGTCAGGATCGCTTCTTCGATGTCCGTCAGGCTGAGCAGTCTCCCGAGCATGCTGATGTTGCGTTGTAAACGCGTGGTGCGCTTTTCCGTCATGGTGTTGAGCTGGGGCAGCTGTACTTTCAGTAATTGAAGCGCCTTAGCCTTCGGAATGTTGCCTTCGCTGGGCGATATGCCAACAAGAGTGCGAATCTCTTCTGTATAGAGACTGTCGTTGAATACTCTGATAGGAACAATTTGCTTCTGCAGCATGCGTGCAATGTAAAGCGCAGCGAGAGCATCCGTGTCAGAGACGTGAACGGGCCTCACCGACGCAAAAGTTGCGTTCATAGTGATCTTTCAGAAGAGAGGGGGAGCGAGAAGAGGGGCTGCGAGTGAGCGTTGCGCTCTAGAGACAGTCAGAGTCAGAAGACTTTAACAACTATATCCAATATACAATACTTGACTGTTTTTGTCAAGTATTGTATGGGTGTGCTTCAAGCATCGCTGATGTGTCTACTTATCAAATCGCTGCGTGTGGCTATTCGATTGACTGTATTCTTTGCGTTATGTTAGCTTGGCTATGTCTATAACGAAAGGAATGCTAATGAGCGCGGTTGATGAACTGAAGGCTAAGCTTGCAACGCTTAATGAGCAGCTTGCGACGCTGACTGTTGAAAAGGTTAAGGTTGAGGCTGAGTTGAAGGACGCTGAGCGCGCATTCAAAAAGTCTGCGCTGAATGAAATTTTTGAAAAAATGAATGCTCTCGGTATCGATAAGAGCGAGATTGCTGAGATTCTAGGCTTGACGGTTGCGGCGCATAAGAAGAGAAAGGCTCGTGCGGAGAAGGGACTGGTTGAAAAGAAGGCAAAAGGGGTCCCCAAGTATCGTAGCTTTGACGATTCTGCTATGACTTGGACAGGGAAGGGGCGTAAGCCGGGATGGGTTCAAGTATATCTCGATAGGGGTGGTGATCTTGAGAGCCTTTTGATTAAAGACTGAGAATAAAAATGTCACCGTCCGGCTCTATTCTTGGCCATGACTTTCAGTTTGCGGACGCCGGACGCTGCCCAGGGAGCAATAACTCTGTTGTCTGACTCTGTGCGTGGGTGAGGACGTTCCTATAGCAGGTGAAGAGTTTACTTTGTTACTAAAAAGTGCGTTGGTTACCGTGCACTCTATTCGGCCGCGTAGCGGGTACTTGGATGCCTGAAAAATGCTCGAACAATGTCGGGAGTTTTCTGCAGTGAGCGCATGAAGCGCATCGCAAGCTTCTTCATCTGCCCGGGCCCCTTGACGATGCTGCGGCCCAGTTTGCGACTCTTCAGATGCGCCTAGGCGTGCTCGTCGGGGTTCAGAGAGGGCGAGTAAATGGGCAAACGAAACAGGCGCAGTTTCCTTCGATCTCTTCGGCGAACTTCCGGACCTATGCACTGCGATGCACCGGATGACCATCAACGACCAGGAAGATCGGACGGGGCGAGCCCTGCATCAGGCGTTTCGGAAACTCGATGAAGACGTCGGCCGTAACGTTCCCCTTCGGTGCACATGAACCGGAACTAGCTCGTCGGACTGATGGCCGAAATCAGATTGAGCTTGAAGCGGGCGCCGGTCGTTTTTACCACCGGTGTCACGCCCACCGGGGCCCACGTCGTGCCGGTGTGATAGTCCGACAATACTGCGGCTTCGTCTCCGAAGAAGATATCCGCTACGACCGCCTTGGCTTTCGCGCGAATGCGCGGAAATTCGTGTCTTATCCACTCGGTGACCAGCGCCGGGTCGCGCTGGTAGGCGCGCATCAAAGGCGGCATGCGCATGAGGCGCAGCTCGCCGCCTGGGAAGATTGCTACAGGGAGGCGATGCTGGGCATCAGACTGGCTCATGACGGTAAGTGCAATGGCCCTGGATGCGATCATTTATGGCTTCAATTAACGCCGAAGCTGCTCAAAATACTCAAGATATATCGTTTTCACAACTTGAGGTTCATTGGCGGCGATCGTCGATCTGCGAAACTCGTATTGAATATCGCTATCCGGCTCGGCGGTCTTGTCGCTATGCTTATCTCCCTCGGTCCTTGCCTCGCCGAGTAGCCTGCTGATTTGCCCTTCAGGATCTTGTGCAACTGCTTGAAGCTCCTTGTTACTGTTATGGCACGTGCCAGTGTCCCACTGTGCTTCTCGTATCGCCCATACCGCCGCATCAGAAACACTTGAAGCTATCGCCAATCGCACGGCAGAAGGTACAATCATTGCGTTCCCTTTTCCTAGCGAGTCGAATCCGGAGAAGGAGTAGCCATAGCGAAAGAACGAGATGTGACCGCTTGGCTTGTAGTTCAGATCAAGCAAGCAAATGCTCTCAGGATCACCAAAAAAATCCTTTCTTGTTATGGTTATTCGACCAGGTGGCGGACCGAACAATATATAGTCATCGTCTGGATAGACTTTCGTGTTTCTGGCCAGAACAACCAGCAAAGCAGCAAGGCGATCGGCCTCCGTTTCGAGATCCTGGAGTGCAGCGCCAGATTGGAGGCGGTCGTAGTGCTGCAATGCCCGATGAGCAATCTCATGAGCTACAACAAAACTAATCGCATCATCGTAGGATTGGCTTGCTTTCACGCTGGAGTACATGGCAACCCAGTCTTCCAGCGCGGAGTTCATTACGGTATATGCTGATTGGAGGCTCAGGCCTGTTCCGGCAATCGCTTTGGCACCGGCGTCAATCGCGCTCAATGTAGGGCTTGGGATCGAGCGTAGAAATCGCGTTCGATTCTGCAGCAGCTTGTCTAAAGCTTCTTTTTGACTGACTTTCAAAGCTGTAGCGTCAAGTGAATCGCTGCCGTCAATCAGACTCGTTAGCAGCACCCCGCGATAAATTGCTTGAACAACTCTGACGTCAATCTCAATCTCCCCGTTCGTTGCGACGAGGGCAACGGCCTGGCCGGAGTTTAAGAGCCGCACACGTTGCCGCTCAACATTGTTTAGATTCCTTTTGAAAATCCTTGCGAGCGGTTTCGCGTTGGAATGAAGCGCTCGCAGAAGTATGGCTGATTGAGCCTCAAGATCCTTGGTGATGCGATCAAGAGATTCCTGTGATAGCGGTGGGAGCTGTTCGATATCATCCGGAACGCCGTCGGGATAGAAGATCAAGGTGCTTGATCCGATAAAACTCCTCTGTTCAGACACTTGCCTCCCGAAGTTCATCGCCGTGTTCGCGGCCTCGCTGGCGAGTTGCATCGTCGTGCAGGCGGGGCACAAGGTAAGGGAGACCAGAATGGTGATGAAGGCCTTTGACGCTCGCTTCATAGCTCCACCTATGTTCTTTGTTGTGGCCTAGCTGAGGGACGCCACGGCGCGGCGTTATAAGCCGAGAATGCTGGCAGAAATTGGGGTTCTTTCAATCAAATACTGACCTGGGCCAGCGCCGAGAGCAGGGCGAATCACAATCTTCTCAGCTTTAAACCACACATTCAAAGGTTTAGAGAAGGTGCGATTCATTTCCAAGATGTCGCCCCCAGAAACCTTTGCGTCGCCGGAGTAGCCGGCAGCTTTCAGAACCTTTACGTCCAGTTCAGCAGAGGCGAGCCAGTTCTTATCTACCTTGTAAGACAGCTCAGGAGTAGAAATCGTTTCGCGGATGAGGTAATAGACGCTCTCCCCGGTGGGCTTGGCTTGAGTCGCCCAGCCTCGAAGCGCAGCAGTGAGATCGTCATCTCGCACGTACTGCCGCCTTCCTGTGCTCGCCTCAATACTGACTGTTGTGGTTCGGGAGAGGTTGGCCTTTATTGATGCTGGAATCTTAGCAGTACTTGCTCCGAGAGCCTCCAAGAGGTTATTCATCGCCAAGACACGCGACGACGAATATTTTGGTAACGCCTCTTCTCCCTCGCGAACCTTGAAAGTGATTTCAGCCACCGGATATCGCTTCTTCTCCGCATCGATACGAAAAATCGTTCCCGGACCGTCAAAAGACCGGGGCGTAACGAAAGTCTCGAATCCTTCTGATTCAAGCGGTCCAACCGGCGGCGTAGGTGGTGTTGATGTGCACCCACCCAGTGCCAAAACAGCAGCTACAGTAAGTAACGTGACGGTACTCATGACACTCTCCCACGTTTGTATGCTTGATTAATAGATTTAATTTGTCATGCGACCGGAGGTTAAAAACTACTGACTATGTGCGTACCGTGGGTACGCGCTCGGAACTGTTCCTTTTTTATAGCAGAGAAGTGGTCGTCATGCAGATTGATTCGCTCCCGGTTTTGAAGATGCTCCCGCTCTTGTGATGATTGAGCTATGAAGAAGACTGCGATCTACCTCGCGGAAGTGGGTGAATGTTCGGTGCGGATGGTGTTCGAGCAGCGTAGTGGGCAATCGTCGCAATGGGGAGGCCCTCAAGATTCGGGACGACTGTATCGGTCAGTTCGTCTAGAAGCAGATCGAACGAACTGGTCGCGTCGTTCTCTTCAAGGAAGCGTTCGATGTCTTCTAGATTACGCTCAACGTTTCTGGTGACTTTGACCACGTGTTGCTCGGTCGGCATCGGTCAGTCGCTCGTCTTGAGTGCTCGGCGACGTTTGATTGCCTGCAAAGTAGTCGTGGCATCTGCAACGCGACCCGCTGCGACGTCGTCGAGTCCTTTGCTTGCTTCATCGAGCAACAGAAGATGGATGTGCGCCCGCTCGAGGCGGTGGTAGCGATCGAGTCGCTGAGCGTCGATCAGGGCAACGTAGCTCTCGCCGTTCTTCGTGATGATCTTCTCTGCGCCAGCATTGACCTGGTCGGCTAGCTCCGGCAGGTTGGCCCGGGCTTGGGAGAGCGAGATCACGTTATTTGCTGAGAAGGTCATGTCATGCTTCAACTAAGTGAGATGTATAAATGTAGTACAGCATTCTGCATCTTCAATCTTGCCGTCGAGGTAGTTCAGAGGTTGTGCGCCATCGTGTGAGGGAGCTGACGCAGACTGTCGTCGTCTGCTTGGCTGAGCCTCCGTAGTCCCTCGCCTTGTTGCGAGACGCCATGTACGCGAGCCGCTGTGGACACGTCGCGGGTGCTCAACCGATAATCAGCACGAAGCTCTTGAGCACACAGCATCTTCGTGAGCTAGCTCGCAGCAGAACGTGCCGCTGAGCACGTCAGCAGACGCTCTGCGAATGTGTGTAGCTGGATGTGTAGCTGCCGAAAACTGACTTCTAATTTATTTATAAAAAACAATATCTTATGTTGTTTTTTGATATTACTTTCTGCAATCTGTAATGACGACGTCCAGCAAACCCCGCGTGGTCAAGTGCCCGACCTGCCGCACCGACGTCGAGTGGGTGCCGGAGAACAAGTGGCGGCCGTTCTGTTCCGACCGTTGCCGGCTGATCGACCTGGGTGCCTGGGCGACCGATCAGTATCGGGTGGCGGGCGAGACGCCCCTCGACAACGACGCCGATCCCCTCAACCGGCCGCACTGAGCGGCCGGTTTTTCGTTTACCCCCAGATCGCCCGGATGCCGGCGATGCCGTGGGCGCCAGCAGCCTTGGCGTCCGACAGGTCGTTCGGCGTGAGCCCGCCCAGGGCGAGCACCGGCAGCGGCAGCCGTTCCACCAGTTTGCCGAAGGCATCCCAGCCCAGCCCGGCTTGCCCGGGATGGCTCTGGGTGGGCTTGACCGCGCCGAGGAGCGCGTAATCCAGGCCCAGGGCGGCGGCTTTTTCCAGCTCGGCTCGGTTGTGGCAGGACGCGCCGACCCATTCGAAATCGGGTCTTGCACCGATCTCCGCGAGCCGACGGGCCGGCAGGTGCAGGCCGTCGGCGCCGATGGAGCGGGCGAGTGCCGCGTCGTCATTGACGACGACGAGGGCGCCCGCCGCGTGGCAGCGGCCCACCACAGCGTGGGCGAAGGCTTCGCGCTCCGCGGTCGGCAGCGCCGCCTCGCGGAGCTGCACCAGCTTCAGGCCGCCGGCCAGGGCCTCGTCGAGCTGCGCCAGCTGGGCATTGACGCCCGCTTCCGCGGCGTGGGTGATGCCCATCGTGCGGGGCAGGCGCAGGGCCTTCAGGATGGGGCCGTTGGCGGGGAGCATCGGGCCCACGTCCATCGCGTCGGCGTGCTGCCAGGCGAGCGCCGAATGCACCTTGTCGTGGATGTCGCCACGCCATGCCGGCACCTCGAAGAAGTGCAGGCTCACGTGGGCGTGCTCGTACTCGTGCTCGCGGACGATCCACGGCCAGGCCACGTCCACCTTCATGCCCAACTCTTCGTCCAGCTCACGGACGAGCGCGTCGCGGGGCGTCTCGCCGGGCTCGACCTTGCCGCCGGGAAATTCCCAGTAGCCGGGGTAGAAGGTGTCGGGCGCGCGCTGGCCGAGGAGAAAGCTGCCGTCCGGGCGGGTGATGACGGCCGCGGCCACATGGACGATCTTGCGAGGTGCCTGACTCATGACTCGAAGCGCCCGGCGTAGTCGCGGGCGAACTGCCAGGCCACGCGGCCGCTGCGGGAGCCGCGCAGCAGCGCCCATTGCAGCGCGTCGCCGCGGGCGGCGGGTATCTCGCCGGCCGGCACGCCAAACTCGCCCAGCCAGTGATTGACCACCGCGAGGTACTCGTCCTGGCTGAAGGGGTAGAAGGAGATCCACAGCCCGAAGCGCTCGGAGAGGGAGATCTTCTCTTCCACCGCCTCGGCCGGATGCACTTCGCCGTCCACGTGCTTGGTGGCGGCGTTCTCCGAGAAGTACTCGGGCATCAGGTGGCGGCGGTTGGAGGTGGCGTAGATCAGCACGTTGTCGGGCACCGCGGCCAGCGAGCCGTCGAGCACGCTCTTCAGCGCCTTGTAGGCGGGCTCGCCGTCCTCGAAGGAGAGATCGTCGGTGAACAGGATGAAGCGCTCCGGGCGGTCCTGAACCAGCTCGACGATGTCGGGCAGGTCGATCAGGTCGTCCTTGTCCACCTCGATGAGGCGCAGCCCGGCGCCCGCGAATTCGTTGAGCAGCGCCTTCACCAGCGACGACTTGCCGGTGCCCCGGGCGCCGGTGAGGAGCACGTTGTTGGCGCGCTTGCCGGCCAGGAACTGGCGGGTGTTGGCGACGATGCGCGCCTTCTTCTCCTCGATGTCCTGCAGGTCGTCGAGGCGGATCTGGTGGGGGCGCGGCACCGGCACCAGGGCCTTGGCGTTGTTGCGGTTGCGCCAGCGGAAGGCGGTGGAGGCGCTCCAGTCGGGCGGCGCGGCGTCGGCCGGGAGGAAGCGTTCGAGGCGTTCGAGCAGGCGCTCGGCGCGGGAGAGGAACTGGTTGAGATCAGTCATCGGGGGTGTCATCCGTGTCGTTCTTGGGCGGGCTTCTCAGGGCCAGGGCCACGATGGCCAGCAGCACCGCAACAAGGCCCAGTTCAAGGCCGATCAGCCACATGGCGCATCCTTTGCGGGCCCGGCCAGGCGGGCCGGTGGTTATACTCGGGCGGGTAAAGATTGCCAGCCGCGAGTGTACCCCATCCATGTTCCACCCCCTTCGAGCCATCCCCGCTTCTCCTGCCCTGTCCCGTCTTTCTGCCACCTGCGCCGCGCTGCTGCTGGCGGCCTGTGCCGGCGCGCCGCGTCCGGTGAGCGGCCCGTCGGCGCCGGTGGTTCAACCGTCTGCACCGGTGTCGTCACCGGCCGTTACGGCGCCCGCGCCCACCGGTGGGGCGCCGGCG
>NZ_BSPX01000034.1:0-49937 GCF_030161255.1 Zoogloea oryzae | reverse complement strand
CCGGCGGCGGCGCATCCGGCCGGGCCGCACGGCGGCTGCGGCGGGGTTCGGGGGGCGGCGCCTCGGGCTCGGCGCTGGCGAAGAGCCCGGTCACCCAGTTCCAGCCGCGCCGGAACAAGCCCGGCGTCTCCTTCGACACGAAGCGCGCCTTGCCATCCACCAGCCGGTTGCGCAGGGCGTAGTGGAAGGCGTCGCCCACGATGGGCAGCGCGCTCTTGGCGCCCTGGCCCCAGTAGTCGCTGCGCAGGGTGATCCGGTTGTCGTTGAAGCCGACCCACGCGCCGCCCACCAGCTGCGGGTGCATCAGGATGAACCAGCCGTCGGTGTTGTCCTGGGTGGTGCCGGTCTTGCCGGCGAGGTCGGCGGAGAGCCCGAACTGGTTGCGGATCGCCACGCCGGTGCCCCGGTCCACCACGCCGCGCATCACGTCGAGCAGCGTCCACGCCGCGGCAGGGTCGAGGGCCTTCTCGGGCGCGGCCGGGGCAAACTCGGCCAGCACGTTTCCATCCCGGTCCTCGATGCGGGCCACGAACATCGGCTCGCGGTATTCGCCGCCGCTGGCGATGGTGGTGTAGGCGGCGACCATCTCGCGCAGCGTCACCGGGCTGGTGCCCAGGGCCAGGGACGGCACCGCCTCCAGCGGGCTCTGGCGCACGCCCATGGCGCGGGCGAGCTTGGCCACCCGGTCGGCGCCCACCTTTTCCACCAGCTGGGCGGTGATGCGGTTGCGGGAATACACCAGCCCGTCGCGCAGCGTCATGGGTTTGCCGCTGGGGGGCGCCTCGTCGGTGGGCTGCCAGCGCTCGCCGTTGGGCAGCACGATGTCCACCGGCTGGTCGATCAGGGTGTCGTCGGGGCGCATGCCCTTGTCGAAGGCCGCGCCATACACGAAGGGCTTGAAGGTGGAGCCGGGCTGGCGGCGGGCCTGCTGGACGTGGTCGAAAGGGTCCTGCACGAAATCCCGGCTGCCCACCCAGGCGCGCACCTGCCCGCCCCGCGGGTCGATGGCGACGAAGCCCACCTGCACGCGGGTCTTGTCGCGACGCAGGGCGTCGATGAAGGCCTTGTCGGCGGCAAGGCGGGCCTCGACATCCTCCGGCGTCTGGCCGGCGGCCACGGCGGCGCGGAATTCCTTCGATTCGCGGATGAATGCCGACACCAGCTCGGGGCTGCCGGCCCAACCCTTGCGCCCGGCCCAGGCCTGATCGGCCAGCCCCTGCAGCTGGTTGCCGCGGCGGATCACCGCCTGGGTGGCCTGGGCCTGCAGGCGCGCGTCGATGGTGGTGCGCACCACCAGCCCGTCGGCGTAGATGTTGTAGTCGTTGCGGTCGGCCCAGCCGATCAGCCACTTGCGCACCTGCTGGGCAAAGTGGGGGGCCGGGCCCGGGGCTTCCAGCTGGCGCTCGAAGTCGATGCGCAGGGGCTTTTTCTGGAGGGCGTCCAGCCGCGCCTCGTCGAGCTTGCCGCGCTTCACCATCTGGGCCAGCACGGTGTTGCGGCGGGCCACGGCACGCTCGGGGTTGATCACCGGGTTGTAGTAGCTGTTGCCCTTGAGCATGCCCACCAGGGTGGCGGCCTCCAGCACATCCAGCCTGCGGGCGGGCTTGTCGAAGTAGGTGCGCGCCGCCATCTCGATGCCCCAGGCGTTGTAGAGGAAGGGCACGGTGTTGAGGTAGGTCTCGAGGATCTCGTCCTTCGAATACACCGCCTCGATCTTCAGTGCGGTGATCGCCTCCTTCAGCTTGCGGTTGATGGAGCGGGCGCGCCCCACTTCATCGGGAAACAGGTTGCGGGCGAGCTGCTGGGTGAGCGTCGAGCCGCCCTGCTTGTCGCCCGAGAAGGTGCGCAGCATGGCGCCGCCCAGGCGGTAAAAGTCGATGCCGTGGTGCTCATAAAAGCGGTGGTCCTCGGTGGCGATCAACGCCGCCGTCACCTGCGGCGAGATGTCCGCCAGCCCCACCCATTCCCGGTTGGCCCACTTGAACACCGCCAGCTCCTTGCCATCCGCCGACAGCACCCGCGCCGGCTGCTCCACCTTGGCCTTGCGGATGTCGCCGATGCCCGGCGTGAAGGGGATCAGCACCAGCACATAGGCCACGAAAGCCAGCACCACGCCCAGCGCCCCCCGTCGCAGCTCGCGCCCCGTAGGCCGACGCAGGCGCGCCAGCAGCGGACGAAGACGGTCGAGGGTGCGCAGCAAGGCGGGCGGAAGCGACATCGGGTGATTGGTGAGACGGGGGAAGGCGGGTTTTTAACACATCCGGGCGCCCGCTTCCGCCCCCTCGGCGCCAGCGCGGGGCTGACACCGCCCCTGGGACGATTCCACCAGAACCCAATGGCGTGGCGATCAGCGCCCTCACGCACGCCACGGCGGCGTATTCGGCCAGCGCATCACGCCGGCCCCTGCGCACCCGGATGTCGTCACCCGTGAGCGCCGAACGTCCGGTGAGACGGCACCGACCGAGGGCACCCCAGCCCACTCCAAAATCATCTGATTGGGATATCATCGCACCCCTTAAATGACATGAAGCTAAAACCTTCGTCATCCAGACCGCTTTTCATCCACACCCAGGAGACATCAGATGAATCAAAACCTCGTATCCCTCGAATTCAGCCCGGCCGAACTCGACGCCATTGACGGCGCCCTGGCGGTGCTTGAAGCCAAGCTCGACCGGCTCATCGTGCTCAGCCCCGAGCAGCGCCACCAGGCCCTCAAGATGGGCGACAAATCCGAGGCCTTCTGCCGCCAGACCGAGATGGTGCTGCGCCAGAACCCCGGCATGGTGCCGGGCGATTTCTCGCTGGAGGAATACCGCCTCGATCTGGCCGCCCTCGACGCCCTGCGCCCCCGCCTGCAGCGCCTGCGCACCCTCACCGACCGCGCTGACGACACCGAACTGGCCCTGGGCAGCGACATCATGAGCGCCGCCCTCGACGGCTACCGCTTCGCCAAGATCGCCGGCAAGGGCACCGCGCTGGATTCCCTCAAGGAAGCCATGCAGATCCGCCTCTCCCGCAAGCCCCGCGACGCGGGCAAACCGGAGGCCTGATCGCCGCCCGCAGCCGGTGCCTCGCCCACCGGCGGGGCAGCCCCGGTGGCCCGGGGCAGGCGCTCAATCCACCGCCGGTCCTGCTCCGGGACCGGCGCTCCCATCCCCAGGCCCGGCCCGACCTTCCCCAAGCCCCGGCCGGCCATCCCAAAGCCCCAGATCTGGCACTCCAGGAATGGACACCTCACTCCCAAAGCCCCAGGCGAGAGACTTTAGGACACCGCCCCGGTGTCGCCCGGATAGGGCACGTCACTCTAAAAGCCCCGGGGTTTGGTCTTTTTGCCCCACGCGAGGGACAAAAAGACCGGGGTCGCCTATCCGGACGACAGACCCCCTGTATCCCGAAGCACCAGACCTGGGACTTTCCGCCCCAAGCGCGGGACTCCGGGCATGGTGCGCCTATCCGGGAGAGGGTCGCGAGTATCCCGGAGATAGTCGCGAGGGGCGCTGGGATAGGCGCCAGGGGCCTGGAGACAGGCGCGAGACATCAATCGCATCGCACGCGGGCAACGCCTCCTCCCGCCCCTCACGCTCCCCCACCACCCACCCTGTAGGTCGGACTTCAGTCCGACATCGGGGCTTGGGCGGGTGTTTGTGTCGGACTGAAGTCCGACCTACAGATGGAGCGCTGGGACAGGCCATGGAAGCCGCCCCCGCAGCACAGCCGCAGGCAGGCCGCAGCGATCATTCGAGCAGGTCGGCCAGCTCGTCGGCGTGTTCTTCCTCGGTGGCGAGGATGCCTTCGAGCATCGATCGGGTGGTGGAATCCTTGTCGCCGAAGAAGCGGATCAGCTCGCGATAGCTTTCGATGGCGATGCGTTCGGCGACGAGGTTCTCGCGGATCATCTGCTTGAGGTCGTCACAGGCGACGTATTCGGCGTGGCTGCGCTCGGTGAGGCCGGCCGGGTCCATCATCGGGGTGCCGCCCAGCTGGACGATGCGCTTGGCGAGCAGATCGGCGTGGGCCAGCTCTTCGTTGGAATGCACCAGAAACTCGGCGGCGATGGGCTCGGAGTGGATGCCGGTGGCGGCGATGGCGTGCTGGCGGTAGCGCAGCACGCACACCAGTTCGGTGGCGAGGGCGTTGTTGAGCAGGTGGATGGCCTGGTCCGGGTCGAGCTCGTAGTCGGGCGTGAGGGCGCCGTCTTCGATCTGCTTGCGGGCGCGGGCGCGCAGGGTCTTCACGTCGGTGAGGAAGGCGGAATCGCCGGGGGTTGCCTTGGCCATGACATTCTCCTGATGGGTTGGGGATCGGAGACGGTCCGGCGGGGCCTTGCGGCATCCACCACCGTCATGCATCCATGATGGGCCGGCGGCAGGTGCTTCGATGTCGGAGAGGACAGCAGCGCGATGTCGGACGAATCCTATCGGCGTGGCGGCGGGGGCCTGTTCAGGCGAGGGCAAGGGCGTGCGCGCCGGCCTCGCCCTCGATGAAACTGAGCAGCTCGTCCATCTGGAAGGACTTGTCGAAGAAGGCCGCAGCGCCGAGCATCCGGCACTTGGCCTGGACCACGGCGTGGGAGTGGTTCGAGAACACCACCGTACGCGGGGTGCCGAAGCGCTCGGGGGTGGCGTGCAGGGCGGCGAGCAGGCCCATGCCGGTGCCGTTGCGAAGTTCGAGATCCACGATGACGAGGTGGGGTCGTTCGCGCTTGAGCACGAGCAGTCCATCGACTTCACTGTCGGCCGTGCCGACGATTTCGACATGTTCGATCCCACCGAGCATGGCTGTGAGCAAGTCACGCAATACGGCCGAATCTTCGATCAAGACCACCCGGAGGGGTGTGGGGGCTTGGGCATCCATGGCAGCGTCTTCCTGAGTTCTATCCGTCTGAAGCGGCGCGTTGCGCATCCGCCTGGGGATGCGCCGCACCCTGTTTCCTCATTTGTAGTTTAGTGAATGCTGATTTTCCGATTCGTCAGGGGATGGCCGAAGTTGGCGTAGGTGAGGTCTTACGCGCCAAGAAAAAGCAGCCCACGAAGGAGCTGCCGGCCCGGGAGATGGAGCACAGGGAGAGGGCTGGTCGATGATCGGACGAGGACGAGCGTCGCCCCCAGCCGGGTCGATCAACGACTGCCTCGGGGCGGGGTTGGACAGGGGCTGGCGACATGCCACGCCACCGGACCGATCATCCGGTGCAGGCGCGCGGTGTCGGCGGCGCAGCGCTGCTCGCCGGAATGACCGAAGACCACGTTCGAGAAGAGCATGCCGACGCTGAGGAGGACGGTGCCGACGAAGGACAGGGCAACCGTCCAGTCCCATTGTCCGGGGGGCGCCCAGGCGGGCTCCCCTGGATGAAGGCTGACGCCACGCATGATTCGACCCCTCCTGCCTGCGGGCTTACTTGCCCGGCTCACCCACGAAGATCTCGATCCGGCGGTTCTTCGCCCGGCCCGCTTCGGTGGCATTGCTGGCGATCGGTTCCTGCTCGCCGCGCCCCGTGACGCCCACGCGCGACGCGGCAACGCCACGGTCCACGAGGAAATCCCGGGCGCTCATGGCGCGGTCCAGCGACAGGGGGCGATTCACGGCCTCGCCGCCGGTGCTGTCGGTGTGGCCGACGATGCGGATGGCGGTCGCCGGGTTGTCCTTCAAGGTCTGGGCGAAACGGGCGAGGATCGGACGCATGTCGGGCTTGATGTCGCTGCGGCCCACGTCGAAGGAGATGTCGCTGGGAATCTCCAACTTGAGCTGGTCGTCGGCGGTGCGGCTGATCTCGACGCCGGTGCCGGCGGTGGCCTGGCTCATGGCCTGGCGCTGGGCCTCCATGCGTTGCGACCACACATAGCCGCCGAGGGCGCCCAGGCCTGCCCCGATGGCCGCATCGCGCCCCACCTTGTCACTGCCGGTGGCCTTGCCGATGAGGGCGCCGCCCACTGCGCCACCCACGGCGCCCAGGCCGGCGTTGCGCTGGGTATCGGTCATCGTCGTGCAGGCGCCCAGTCCGAGGACCAGGGCCAGCGCCAGGGGAAGGGTTCGGTGCTTCATCGTGGGGCTCCTGTTGTTGTCTTGGTGCACCGGCCCGACAGCTGCCGGGGCCGGTGCCTGAGGGTCTTGCACGACCCGGTTCAGCGGCGGCGGGTGAGCACGGCGCCGAGCAGCAGGCCGACTGTGCCGATGATCGCGGCGGCGCGCCACGGGTTGCTGCCGATGTAGCGCTCGGCCGCGTCCTTCGAGTGGTGGGCGTCGCGGCGCAGCACGCCGGCCGCATCCTTGGCCGCCGAGCGCAGGTTGTCGATCAGGCTGGAGGCGGCATCGCGGGTGGCGTCGGCGGCGGCGTCCACCTGGCGGCGGACACCCGGGATTGCGTCGCGGGCGTTGTCCTGAAGCTCGCTCGCAACCTGGCGCAGGCTGCCCGGGGTGGAGGTGCTGGCGGGGGTGGATTCGATGGTGTTCATGACAATCTCCTGTCGGTTTTTCTGGGGGCAGCAGGCCCGCCGCTGGCGACATTGCCGGGCGGGCTCAGGTCACGATCAGTTGGCGCGGACGATGATGTCGTTCTTCACCGACTTCACGCCGGGCACCGTCTTGGCGATCTCTTCGGCACGCGCCTTCTCGGTGTTGGACGGGGTGAAGCCGGAGAGCTGGACGACACCGTTCTTGGTTTCGACGCCGATCGCCGTCACCCGGACCGACTTGTCTTCGGCATGCTTGGCCTTGATGTTCGCGGTGATCGAGGCGTCATCGACATACTGCGCGGCGGCAGATTTGTCGGTCTTCTCGGCGTGCATCTTGTCAGCGGCATACACCGAGGAGGCGGTGGCGAGGGCCAGCAGGCTGGCAACGAGGATTCGGGTAACGGGCTGTTTCATGGCGTTCTCCTGAAGTTCTGGGGTTTGAGGAAACTCGTCTGTCGTTTGAAGGCTGACGTCCGCGTTTCCATGGCTTCACTTTATGCGTGGGCCGGGGGCCGATATGTCCGACAAGCGCCGAATGCAATGTAGGAATCGACCGTCGGCGGCGTGGGAGGGGCGCGGGGGCGGCGCGGCACGTCAGCCGCGCCAGGCCCGCCGGATGGCGGGTTGTGCCGTGTCATACTGAAGGAGGATTCCGACAACGGGCTCGTCCGGCACCGACACCGGTGCCGGACGGACGTGCATAAGATGTGAGCTGTATACGTCTGGTACCACCGCCATGCCCTCATCCGCCTCCCCTTCCACGCGCCGCCGACGACGCCTGCGCACCGCCGCGGCGACCCTCGCCGTCATTGGGCTCGGCGTCGCCCTGTTCGACTGGAACCTGCTGCGCCGGCCGATCGAGCACATCGTGAGCGGCCGCCTGGAGCGGACTTTCCGGATCACCGGGCCGCTGTCGGTCCGGCCGTGGAGCCTGCACCCGAGCTTCAGCGCCGACGGGCTGTCGGTGGCGAATGTCACCGGGGGCAAGGCGCCCCATCTGGCTGCCGTCGGGCGGCTGAGTTTCTCCGTCGACCTGCGCGCCCTGCTGCGGGGCGAGTGGATGCTGGACGGCATCGAGCTGGACGGTGCCAACATCCACCTTGAAGAAGACGCCGACGGCAAAGGCAACTGGCTGCTCGGCAAGGACTCAGGCGGCAGCGCACCCGTGCTGCGCCTGGGCACGATCCGCATCCGCGACAGCGTGCTCTCCGCCCGTCTGCCCTCGCGACGGACCGACGTGCAGTTGCGCGTCGCCAGCGACGACACGGGCGGCGCGCTGCGCTTCAGCGCCACCGGGCGCTGGCAGGGCGAGGCCCTCGACATCCGGGGCAAGGCAGGGAGCGTCGAGGGCTATCTCGATGGCGCCAGGCCCTATCCGGTGGAGGCCAGCGGCAACATCGGCGCCACCCGTTTCAGCGTGGCCGGCAGCGCCGCAAACCTGCCGGACCTCGACGGGCTGGACATCCGTTTCACCCTCGCCGGCCCAAGCCTCGCGCCGCTCTATGCCCTGACCGGTGTGCCGCTGCCCGCCACCCCGCCCTATCGGCTCGCCGGGCACCTGATGCACAGCGGCCAGCGCTGGCAGTTCGACGAGCTGGACGGCCTGGTCGGGTCGAGCGATCTGCGTGGCACCTTCCAGGTCGATCGCAGCACCCGGCCCCAGCGGCTGGAGGGACGCCTGCGCTCGCGCCGCCTGGATCTGTCGGATCTGTCGGGCT
The DNA here is from genome assembly GCF_030161255.1 of Zoogloea oryzae. NCBI lineage: Bacteria > Pseudomonadati > Pseudomonadota > Betaproteobacteria > Rhodocyclales > Zoogloeaceae > Zoogloea > Zoogloea oryzae. Next base: position 41,770 of record NZ_BSPX01000034.1, on the reverse strand, counting down.
TCATCGGCGCCCGCGCCACGTCGGGGCAGGAGATTGCGCCACGGCCGGGCAAGGTGCTGCCGTCCCGCGCCCTTGGCTTCGAGAAGATCGCGGCGGCCAATGTGGATGTGGATTTCGCCATCGACGACATCCGCAACACCGGCCTGCCCCTGGAGGCGGCGGAAGGCCATCTGCGCATCGATGACCGTCGCGTCACCCTGGCGCCCCTGCGGCTGGGGCTGGCCAAGGGCAAGGTGGATGGGCGGCTGGAACTCGACGCCCGCAGTCAGCCTGCCAAGGCCGTGCTGGATGTGCGCGCCACCCGGCTGCAGCTGCGCGAACTGATGCCTGGCACCGAATCGCGCAACTTCACGTCGGGGCTCCTGGGCGGCCAGGCGAAACTCGCCATGCGGGGGCAGTCGGTGGCCGAGCTGCTGGGCAGCGCCGACGGCGAGGTGGCGGTGGCGATGACCGGCGGCAGCACCAACCGCCTGCTGGTGCGGCTGGCCAATCTGGACGTGGCCAATGCCTTGCTCACCTGGCTGTCGGGAGGCCAGAAGGAGGACATCCGCTGCCTGGTGGGCGACATGACGGCCAGCGGCGGCGTGCTCAAGCCGCGCACCCTCGTGCTCGACACGACCCGCAGCCGGGTGATCGGCCAGGGCACGATCAGCCTGCGCGACGAGCAGTTCGACCTGCATCTGCGGACGGAACCGAAGGACGGCAGCCTGCTGGCCCTGCGCGGGCCCTTGTATCTCGGCGGCAGCTTTGCCGCGCCGGTGGTCCGGCCGGAACCGATCCCCCTGGGGTCGCGGATCGCCGGGGCGGTGGCGCTGGGGCTGATCTCCCCGCCCCTGGCCCTGCTTGCCCTCATCGAGACCGGCGGCGCGGAAGACACGCCGTGCGCCGCCCTCCTCGCCCACCGCCGGGAGACGCCTGCCAAGCCCTGAGTTTTGCCCTGGCCGCCCGCGCGGAAACCCGCCGGGCACGCAAGAAGCCGGGGGCAGACCTTTCGATCTGCCCCCGACTTTCCTCGGCTGGCGGCGGGCTTACCCCTTACCGCGAGCGCCGTTGAAGATGAAACTCACGATGGCGAGGATCAGGAAGATGAAGAAGAGGGTCTTCGCGATTCCCACCGCACCCGCGGCGATCCCGCCAAAACCGAAAACGGCGGCGATCAGCGCGATCACGAAGAAGACGACGGCGTAGTGCAGCATGGCGGTTCTCCTGGGTTGGGGTTGGGTTCAGGGCGCGACGATCAGGCGTCGAACTTCTTTTCCCATTCCTTGACGTGCTTTTCGGCCTCGTCCTTGGTGATGCCGTAGCGTTCCTGGATCTTGCCGGCCAGCGCTTCGCGCTTGCCTTCGATCACGTCGATGTCGTCGTCGGTGAGCTTGCCCCACTGTTCCTTGAGCTTGCCCTTGAGTTGCTTCCAGTTGCCTTCGATGATGTCGCGGTTCATGGTGCTTCTCCTTTTCGGGTTGATCTGCGATCCGGGCTGAGGCCCTGTTTCGCGGTGATGCAGTGGTTTCTGCATGGTTCTACTTTAGCGGTGCGCATTTTTCCGGGCAGTCGGCCCCATCCGAATGGAATGTGAGAATGCGCTTACGGCCGTGTGGGAATCCTGAAAAAGGAAATGGCCTGCCCGATGCAGCACATCGGACAGGCCATCAGAGGGATCGGGTCGGCTTCGTTTGCGCCGCGACGGGTCAGACCACCACCACCGCCGGTGCCGGGGTATCGACGTCGTTCCGCCGCCTGAATTCGTCGGGCGTCAGCAGGCGCCAGCCGCCATCGCCGGTGAGTTCGAGCACTTGGGTGTGGTAGGTGAGCAGGGATTCCCGGTGGGCAATGCTCACGATGGTGGTGTTGCGCTCGCGCAGGCGACGGTAGAGCACGGCTTCGTTGGCGCTGTCGAGGGCGCTGGTGGCCTCGTCGAGAATCGCCACCCGGGGGTTGATGAGGAGGAGCCGGGCAAAGGCCAGCCGCTGCTGCTCGCCGATGGAGAGCACCCGCGACCAGTCGAGCTCCTGGTCGAGTCCGCCGCAGCGTTCGATCAGCCCGCCAAGCTGCACGGCCTCCAGCGCCTCGGCGAGGTGGGCGTCGTCCACATCCCGGTTTGGGCGCGGGTAGAGCAACTGGCTGCGCAGGCTGCCGATCTGCATGTAGGGCCGCTGGGGCAGGAACAGGGTGTCGATGTCGGGCGGACGCTGGATCTCGCCTTCGCCGCTGTTCCACAGGCCCGAGATCGCCCGCAGCAGCGAACTCTTGCCGCAGCCACTGGGGCCGACGATCAGCAGCCCGCCGCCGGTGGGCAGCTCGAAGTTGAGGTCGGTGACCAGGGTCTGCTCGCCCTGGGGCGTCTCGACGGTGACGTGGCGGGCCGCGAGGGTGCTGCCGTCGCTGCTGCGGATGCGGCGCTCGGACGGGCCGGCGCCCGGCTCCGATTCGAGCGCCCGGGCGAGGGTGTCGAGCCGGTCGATGCCGGCGGCAAACCGGCTGAGGCTCTCGAAGTTCTCGACGATCAACGAGACCGCACTGAGCACCACCGCAAACGCGCCGGCGGCCTGGATCGCGCGCCCGACCTCCACCTCGCCCGACAGCACGGCGTCGGCAATGATGATGCTCGGCAGGACGACGGTGAGCTGGCTGTAGGCCTGCTGGAAGAAGTTGAGACCGAACTGCTTGCGGATCAACCTGCGGTAGTTGGCATACGCCGCGGCGAACGTCCCCTTGATCTGCTGGAGCTCGGGCGCCTCGCCACCATAGAACGCGATGGATTCGGCGTTCTCGCGCACCCGCACGAGGCCGTAGCGCAGGTTGGCTTCGCGCCGCAGCTGCAGGAAGTTGAGCCGCATCAGCGGCATGCCGAACACGCCAACCGCAAGCGCGGTGCCGACGGTGGCGTAGGCCGCGAGGAAATACACCAGCTTCGGCGAGATCGACCACAGCACATGGCTGAAGGCCACCAGCTGCATCAGCGAGCCGATGACGATCAGCAGGAAGAAGAGCGACCGCTGGGTGAAGACGTTCACGTCCTCGGCGATGCGCTGGTCGGGGTTGTCGATCTCGTCGCTGATGCCCAGCCGGTAATACCGGCGCCGGGCGAAATAGCGGCCAAGGAGCCTGTAGGTGAGCCAGCGCCGCCAGTGGATGCCCATGTAGTCACGGGCGTAGTAGTACAAGGCGTGCACCGGCACGAAGACCGCCAGCACCAGCAGGCAGGTGCGGATCGCCGTCCAGAAGCGATCCCGGTCGCCACCCGCGAGGGCCGAGGTGAACTCGCCGGTCTGGGCGTTGAGCATCACCGCGAGGCGGGTTTCGGCCAGCATCAGCAGCACCAGCACGAGGAGCAGGCCCCACGCCCGGAGGCGCTGCTCGCCCCGCCAGTACGGCGAGGCGATGGCCCAGAAGCGGCGCCACAGATGCTGGGAAAACAGGGAGACGGGTTTCATCACATCCTCACGATCGGGCGCCGGCGGGCAATCAGGATTTGAGTCGGAGCATCATTCCCGTGGGTCGGAGGGCCAGTCGCGCCAGGCCACGCAGTGCGCGCTGCGCACCACCTCATCCACAAAGGTCAGCTTGTCGAGGACGGGGTCAGGCAGGACGAAGGGATAGACGTCGCCATGCCCCAGACTGCGGCTCATGCTGTTGAGAAAGCGCGAGAGCGGCAGCCACGCAAACGTCAGGCGCTCCCGGAAGGGCTTGCTGAAGGACTCGCCCGGGTCGGCGGCGGCCGGGCCCTCGGCTGAGCCGTCCAGGTGAAGCCCCCAGTGGTCGGCGGTATCCAGAGCGTCGACCACATGCAGGTAATGGGCCCAGGTTTCGGCCCAGTCTTCCCAGGGGTGGGACGCGGCATAGGCGCTGATGAAATGCGCTGGCCAGTCGGGGCGGGGGCCGTCCCTGTAGTGTGTCTCGAGCGCCTTTGCGTAGTCGGCGCGCTCATCGCCGAAAAGGGCGCGGTATGGCTCGAGCCAGCCGCCCTGAGCCACCAGCGCATCCCAGTAGTAGTGGCCGATCTCGTGGCGGAAGTGCCCAAGCAGGCTGCGGTAGGGCTCGCCCATCGCCGTCCGGCGTGCCTCGCGTTCGGCGTCGTCGGCCTCGGCAATGTTTACGGTGATGCAGCCGCTGTCGTGGCCGGTGAGCACCGGGTCGCCGCCTTCGACGGCCTCGAGAAACTGGAAGCGCAGGCCACGCTCCGGGTCCTCGGCGAGGCCCGGCCGATCCAGGCCCAGGGTATCGAGGGCGTAGTAGAGGCGCCGTTTGGCCGCCTCCAGGCGCGCCCAGTAAAGGCGGTTGTCGGGCTTCTCCAGGGTGGGGATCACCTCGGTCTGCCGGCAGCAGGAACACAGGGCCGCCGGGTCGTCGGCGGGCACCATCCAGTTGCAGACCTGCGGGCCGGCGTAGTTGGCGCAGGGCTTCCACTTACCTGTGACGCGTTTCCCAAGCGCCTTCCAGGGGCCTTCCGGCGCGGCTTCGAAGGCGGCCATGGCCGCCTCGGAGGGCAGGTAGCCGAGCGCCACCCCGCAGGCGGCGCAGGCGGTGTTCTCGAAATAGACCGGCTGGTCACATTGGCTGCATCGGAATGTCTTCATGGGGAGTGAGCATCTCGGTGATCAGATGAGGGGACGCGCCCGCAACGGCAAGGCGTAATAGTCTGCGAGCCGCTGCAGTGCTTCGACCTTGAGGATGCGCAGACGATTGGCAGAAAGTTCGTGCAGCCCGTAGGCGTGCAGACGCCGCAGCGACTTGTTGGTATGCACCAGGGACAGGCCCAGGGCATCCGCGATGTGTTGCTGGTTCAGGGGAAAATTGACGCCGGATTCATCCCCCTCGCCCACGCTGCGGGCGCGCTTGTAGAGATGGACCAGCAGCATGGCGATGCGCTCCATGGCGCTGCGCTGGCCAACGCCGAGCAGGTTCTCGTCGACGATCAGCTCCTCGTGGGCGCTGAGCCAGGTGAGGTCGTAGGCGAGCCCCGGAAAGCCACGGTAGAGATCCCACAGCTCGTCACGGGGGAAGACACACAGGCGCACGGGGGTGAGCGCTTCGACACCGTGGGGCACCTGGCCGGAGAGCTCCGCCTGGAGCCCGATGAAGTCGCCGGGGAGCAGGAAATTGAGGATCTGCCGGCGGCCGTCGGGCAGGCTGCGGAACCGGAATGCCCAGCCCGCCCGCAGGGTGAACAGCAGGCTGGAGGACTCGCCCTCCCGCAGGATCGCCTCGCCCGGCCCCAGGGTGGATTCCCGCCGGCGGAATTTCTCGATGAAGGCCAGCTCCGCATCGCTGACCTGCGTGAAGCCCCCCTGCGCCCGCAACGGGCACGCCGCACAAGACGTATCGCTCATGACTCCCCCCTGACAATCACACCCTTGTCCATTTCCTGGACAAGGTTCTGTACAGATCAGAAACACCGCTCAACCACAATGTCTTATGACGTACCCAGGATTCGCCAGACGCGCTAGATTTCCTCCGGACTCACTGCGCCGAACGATAATTCAATGGAAAACCTCTACCAGTACGCCTATCTCAGCTGCATCCGCCCTGAGGTCAGCCTCACCCGGGTGTACGAAATCGTTCAGGTTTCACGCAAGAACAACCGGAACGCGAACATCACCGGCATCCTGGTCTTCGACGGCTGGCGCTTTTTCCAGTACATCGAAGGGGCCGACGACACCGTGCTCGATCTGGTACGGAAACTTCGTCAGGATGAGCGCCATCATCAGTTCACCGAGCTGCTCTCCACGCCGTTTGCCGGCCCCCGTCTGTTCCGCAACTGGTCGATGGGTTACTCGGTCACGGCGGATGAGACGCTGCTCACTGCATTCACCCGGCTCACGCCGGGTGAGGTGGTTTTGCGGATTCCCGATCTCGTCGACAGCGTCGACCTCGAACCCTGACCAGTTTCCTCCTTCGGCACCGCCGCGTCCTGCTCCATTCGCCAGTCTGCCTGTCGTCATTTCAACCGGAGCGCACGCCCGAGGCTGTCGGACTGACGCGAGAACACGCGTAGGACAGCACCCACAGCCAGCGCGCCGCGCCAGACGAGTCCTACGCGGATGTCAGCGAGGCCCGCTGGCGTCGTCAGCCAATCCGCCCATAATGGCTGCGTGATGCCAACGCCTCCGCGTTGGTCGCTTCAGCAGGGTTGAGTGCCATGCCCCCTACCCGCTCCCCAACCGCGCCTGCGCGGCGGGCGTCGCGCCTCGCCACGCTACCCGCCGCCCTGTGGCCTGCGGCCAAGGTGTTTGTCGAGCGCGATGCGCCCCGGCACGGCGCGGCGCTGGCCTTCTATACGGTGTTCTCCCTCGCCCCGCTGCTGGTCGTCATCACGGCGGGGATTGCCGTACTGCTGGGCACCGCCACCGCCCGGAACGCCATCGGTGAGTACATCCAGCGCATGCTCGGCCCGGAGGAGGCCCTGGTGATCGCCGCGATGACCCGCAATGCGCTCGAACGGCTCCAGGCCAGCGGCGCCGCCGCGTGGCTGGCGATGGGCAGCACCTTGCTGGGGGCGAGCGTCACCTTCCTCGAACTCAAGGCGGCGCTGGCGTCGATCTGGGACGTGCGGCCCGTCGCCCGCTCGGCCACGTCGACCTTGATCGTCGGGCGCCTGAGCGGGCTCGCGCTGGCGCTCGGCGTGGGCTTCCTGCTGGGCGTGACCCTGCTCGCCGAGGCCGCGATGCACGCGGCGGTAGCGTGGCTTGGGAAAGACATGCCGGGGCTCGACATCGCCGCCGGGCTGGTGGACCTGACCCTCATGAATGCCTTCAGCGCCGCGTTGTTCGCGCTGCTCCTGGCGCGCCTCACACCGGGGCGGACGCGCTGGCTCGATGCGCTGCCAGCGGCACTGGTGGTCACGGTGCTGTTTGCCATCGGGCGTTACCTGATCGCCGCCTACCTCACCCACGCGGGTGTCGCCTCGGCCTACGGCGCCGCGGGCTCGCTGGCCGCCGTGCTGGTGTGGTGCTACGCGTCGGCGCAGATCTTCCTCTACGGCGCGTGCGTGTTGTACGTGCAGACCCGGCGGGACACCCCCGTCGCCCCACAGGAGCCCTCTCCATGAATTCTCTCAAGGTGGATGTCGCGATCATCGGCGCCGGTTCGGCCGGCATGAGCGCTTACAAGGCTGCCCGCAAGCACACCGACCGCGTGGTGGTGATCGAGCAAGGCCCGTACGGCACGACCTGCGCCCGCGTCGGCTGCATGCCCAGCAAGCTGCTGATCGCGGCCGCCGATCACGCCCACGCCGTGGCCACCGGCGAGCCCTTCGGCGTCACCGTCGCCGGCCTGAAGATCGACGGCGCGGCAGTGATGGCGCGGGTGCGCCGCGAGCGGGATCGCTTTGTCGGCTTCGTGCTCGACACGGTGGATGGCTGGCCCGACGCCCACAAGCTATCCGGGGCCGCCCGCTTCGAGGCGCCCGGCCAGCTGAGGGTGGCCGACACGTCCGTCGAAGCGGCACGCATCATCATCGCCACGGGCGCCACGCCCGCGGTGCCGGCCGGCTGGCGGGAGCGCCTGGGCGACCGGCTGGTGGTGAACGACGACGTGTTCGAGTGGGACGCCCTGCCCGAGTCGGTGGCTGTGGTCGGCACCGGCGTGGTTGGGCTGGAGCTGGCCCAGGCGCTGCACAGGCTCGGGGTGCGGGTGCGGCTGTTCGGTCGCAGCCAACGGGTCGGCCCGCTGACCGACCCGGCCCTGCAGGCCGCGGTTGCGGGCTGGATCAACGCGACCCTGCCCTACAGCGGCAATGTCGGCGAACCCGAGGTGGACCGCGACGGGGACGGCGTGGTCGTCACCTGGAAGGATGAGCGGGGCCACGGGCGCCGCGAACGCTTTGCCTTCGTGCTCGCCGCCGCCGGCCGCCGTCCTGCGCTTGCCGGGCTCCATCTCGACAAGGCGGGCATTCCGCTGGACGCGCGGGGCAGGCCGGCTTTCGATCCGGCCACCGGACAGATCGGCGACACGCCGGTGTTCATCGCCGGCGACGCGGACGACGATCGTCCCGTCCTCCACGAGGCAGCCGACGAAGGGCGCATCGCCGGCGACAACGCGGGCCGCTATCCCGACGTGCGCCCGGCGGCGCGTCGCACGCCCCTGACGATCGTGTTCACCGATCCCCAGATGGCCATCGCGGGCGCCAGCCACGCCAACCTCACCCGCAGCGGCGTGGCCTTCGCCCAGGGCGCAGCGTCCTTCGCCGACCAGGGTCGGGCCCGGACGATGGGCCGCAACCTGGGGGAGCTGCGGGTGTATGCCGGCAAGGCGGACGGCCGTCTGCTGGGGGCGGAACTGTTCGGGCCCGACGCCGAGCACCTCGCCCACCTGCTCGCCTGGGCCATCCAGCGCGGCGACACCGTGACGGACGCCCTCGCCGCGCCCTTCTACCATCCGGTGGTCGAAGAGGGGCTGCGCACCGCGCTGCAGAACCTCGCCAGGGCGCTGCGCGACGCGACCTGATTCAATCCATCGCCAGCACCGCCGCACCCTGCAGCGCGCCACGGCGGAGGGTGTCGAGCGCGAGGTTGGCATCGGCCAGCGCAAAGCGGGTCACCGCGGTGTGCACCGGCACGCGGGGGGCGAGGTCGAGGAAGTCGATGCCGTCCTGCCGCGTAAGGTTGGCCACCGAGCGGATCATCCGTTCGCCCCACAGGTCGGCGTACGGAAAAGCCGGGATGTCGCTCATGTGGATGCCGGCGCACACCACCACGCCGCCCTTCTCCAGATGCGTCAATGCGGCCGGCACCAGCGGGCCGGCGGGGGCGAAGATCAGCGCCGAATCGAGGCGCTCCGGCGGCCGCTGGCTGGCATCGCCCACCCACGCGGCGCCCAGCTGGCGGGCGAAATCCTGACTCTCCCCATCGCCCGGGCGGGTGAAGGCGTAGAAGGGCCGCTGCTGGTGGCGCAGCACCTGGGCCACGATGTGGGCCGCCGCACCAAAGCCGTAAATGCCGACCCGCTGCGTGTCCCCCGCCAGGCGCAGCGCCCGGTAGCCGATCAGACCGGCGCACAGCAGCGGGGCGAGCTCCAGCGCCGAGGGCAGCGCCGCGCTCTCCATCAGCGGAAAGCAGTAGCGGGCGTCGGCCACGGTGAATTCAGCGTAGCCACCGTCGATCTGGTAGCCGGTAAAGCGGGCGTGGTCGCACAGGTTCTCGCGGCCACTGGCACAGAAGTGGCAGGTGCCGCAGGTCCAGCCCAGCCAGGGCACGCCGATGCGCTGGCCGGGGGCGAAGCCGGCAACCCCGTCGCCAAGGCCCGCCACCCGGCCGACGATCTCGTGGCCGGGGATGATGGGCAGCGCCGGGTCGGGCAGCTCGCCATCCACCAGATGCAGGTCGGTGCGGCACACGCCGCAGGCCTCGACCTTCAGCAGCACCTGACCGGGGCCGGGCTGCGGGACGGGGCGGATCTCCGGCACCAGCGGCGCGCCCGGGCGGTGGAGGACCATCGCGCGCATGGTGGCGGGGAGGGTTTCAAAGGTGTCGGCGGTCATGGGAACGCTCCGGATTCGGTTCGGGCCCGCCGGCGGCGAGCTGCGCCAAACTGCGCACGCTGGCGAGGGCTTGGGGAATGGCGAGCGGGTGGATCTTCATCGGACCGATCGCGAACGAGCCACCACCTACTTTACGGCCGGAAGCGCCCCGCCAACCGGATCTGGATCAAGTTTGTGGCGGGCGATCGGCGATAATCCGCCCATGCCCACCCACGACATCCTCCCCGTTCCCGGCGGCGCGCCGATCCGGCTATGGACCCACGGCGTCCCCGTCGAGGACGACGCCCGCACGCAGCTGATGAACACCGCCCGGATGCCCTTCATTTTCCGGCATCTGGCGGTGATGCCGGACGTGCACCTGGGCAAGGGCTCGACCATCGGCAGCGTCATCCCCACCGTTGGCGCGATCATCCCGGCGGCGGTGGGCGTGGACATCGGCTGCGGCATGATGGCGGCGCGCACCTCGCTCACCGCGGCGGATCTGCCCGACAGCCTCCACGCCCTGCGCAGCGCCATCGAAGCCGCCGTGCCCCACGGCAAGACCTTCGGCCGCCGCGACACCGGCGCCTGGGACGAAGCCCCGGCAGCCGTCGACGCCGAATGGCGCCAGCTTGCCGGGCGTTTCGCGCGGATCACCGGCAAATACCCGAAGCTCGAACGCACCAACAACCGCCTGCACCTGGGCACCCTCGGCACCGGCAACCACTTCATCGAGGTGTGCCTCGACGAGGGCGGGCGGGTGTGGTTCATGCTGCATTCGGGCTCCCGCGGGGTGGGAAACGCCATCGGCAACCTGTTCATCGCGCTGGCCCAGGACGACATGCGCCAGCACATCGCCAACCTGCCCGACCGCGACCTGGCCTACTTCAGCGAGGGCAGCCGGCATTTCGACGACTACGTCGAGGCCGTCGGCTGGGCCCAAGATTTCGCCCGCCACAACCGCGCGCTGATGATGCAGGCGGTGGTCGCCGCCGCCCGGCGGATCATCCCCAAGCCCTTCGCCGCCGACGTGGAGGCGGTGAACTGCCACCACAACTATGTGCAGCGCGAGACCCACTTCGGGCGCGAGGTGCTCGTCACCCGCAAGGGCGCCGTCGCCGCCCACCGGGGCCAGCTGGGCATCATCCCCGGCTCGATGGGCGCGAAGAGCTTCATCGTCCGCGGCCTCGGCAACGAAGAGGCGTTCTGCTCGTGCAGCCACGGCGCCGGCCGCACCATGAGCCGCACCCAGGCGAAAAAACGCTTCAGCGTGGCCGATCAGGTGCGCGCCACCGAAGGCGTCGAGTGCCGCAAGGACGCCGGCGTGATCGACGAGATTCCCATGGCTTACAAGGACATCGACGCGGTGATGGCCGCCCAGGCCGATCTGGTGGAGATCGTCCACACCCTGCGCCAGGTGGTCTGCGTGAAGGGCTGAGACCTTCGTCCCACGCCCGCGTCGTAAGACGATTCCCACATCGCATTCGGCCCGCGCCGACGGCCCCGCATAGCACGTCAGCCTAAAGTGGAAGCATGCAGCGAGGGCCATGCATCCCGGCCAGACTGCCCCACCGGATCAGCACAGGAGCAGGCCATGAAGCGCGTCAACATCGAGTTCCCTACCCGTCCCGTCCGTGCCGCCCGCCGCGGTGAAGCCCGCAGCGGCTGGAACGAATGGATCGAGGACGAGATCGACATGCGCAAACTGCGCTCCGGCCGCAAGCTCGACAAGGTTCGCCGGTCGATCGCCAACCAGGCGAACGAAGCCCCGCGCTGATCCGCCAACACCCCGGGAGACCATCATGCTCCACTACGCCGTCGTGTTTTTCGTGATCGCCCTGATCGCCGCCGTGTTCGGTTTTGGCGGGATCGCCGCGGGCGCGGTCGAGATCGCCAAGATCCTGTTCTTCATCTTCATTGTGCTGGCCATCGCCAGCTTCCTCATCAACGCCTTGCGCGGCCGAAGCTGACGCGGCGACACCCCGGACCCGGCTGGCGCGGGCGGCCCTGCCCCGCCAACCATGCCGGCGTCTGGCAAGTCTGGCAGACTCCCGCCTAGCCTTCGATGCCGCCCCCGCCCATGCCGCCGTCCGACCGTCTTCCCCTCCGCCAGCAGATCACCCGGCTGCTACCGCACAAGCTGTGGTCCTACCTCCTCGTCACCACCGGCTGCCTGGCGGTGATCAGCCTGCTCGCCTTCGGCCGGCTCCATTCGGAGTTTGGCATCGAGGCCATGCGCAGCACCCAGGATTACAAGGCCCGGCTCGACCGAATCGACGCCCTGCTCGTTGCGGTGCTCAATGCCGAAACGGGGGTGCGAGGCTATCTGGTGTCCGGGCGCAACCCGGTTTACCTCGATTCCTATGAGTTGAGCGAGAAGGAGGTCGGCCCGCTGCTGGAGAAGATGAGCCAGGATTTCCCTGAAGGCAGCCCCGACCGCGCCGAGTTCGAGATGCTCCGCGGCCTGGTGGCGCTCAAGCGCTCGCTCCTCGACGAGTCCATCCGGTTAGGCCAGCCTCCGCCGCTGATCTCGCAGGGCGCGGGCGGACCGGGCAAGGCTTACATGGACCAGATCCGGACCTCGATCGACGCCCTCCGCGCGCGCCTGGAAGAGCGCAACCATCAGGTCGTCGAGGAATCGGTGCGGCGCCTCAGCAGCATCCAGCGCACGGTCACCGCGCTGGCGGCGGGGGCGCTGGGCCTCATCATCGCGCTGTTTGCCGTGCAGCAGCGGCAGGCCGCGCTGCGGGCGAGGATCGCCGAACTGCTCAAGCACGAGAACGACGTGCTCGAATCCACCGTCGTGCAGCGCACGCGGGAGCTGTCTGACCTGGCCAGCTACCTCACGGACAGCCGCGAAGCCGAGAAGGCCCGGCTGGCCCGGGAGATGCACGACGAGCTGGGCGCCCTGCTCACCGCCGCCAAGATGGACGCGAGCTGGCTGCTGCGCAGCCTGGGCGCCAACAGCAGCCCGGACATCCAGGCGCGCTTCCGCCGCCTGATCGACACCATCGGCTCCGGCATCACCATCAAGCGCCGCATCATCGACGACCTGCGCCCGCCGCTGCTGCAGGGGCTGGGACTGGTGGAGGCGCTGCGCGCCGTGTCGGACGATCTGCGCCACGAGTACGAACTCAAGCTCAACCTGCCCGACAAGGACATCCACTGCCCGGAGCAGCAGGCCCTCGCCGTCTTCCGCATCGTTCAGGAAGCCATCACCAACATCCGCAAGTATGCCAACGCCCACCACCTGGAGCTGGGGCTGGAGGTGAAGGGCAGCGACATCCACCTGTGGATCGCCGACGATGGCGATGGTTTCGACGTCGCCAGCCCCACCCTCAACCGGCACGGGCTGGCCGGGATGAAGCACCGGGTACAGATGTTCGAAGGCAACTTCTCGCTGATCTCAGCCCCCGGCAAGGGCACCCGCATCGACGCCCGGATGCCCCTGCTGGATGGCCCTCCACCACCCGAATCAGTCCACCATCAGCCCGTGGCGTAGGGCGTAGGCAGCCAGCTCGGCGTTGCTGCTCACGTCAATCTTCTCGAGCAGCCGCGAACGATAGGTGCTCACGGTCTTCACGCTGAGGTTGAGCAATTCGGCGATGCTCGACACGGATTCGCCCTTGGCAAGGCGCAGGAAGACCTGCAATTCGCGCTCGGACAGGCTCTCGTGGGGCAGCGAATTACCCGCTCCGGCCAGATCGTCGGCCATCAGCTCGGCCGTCCGTGCCGACACGTAGCGGCGGCCCTGGGCCACGGTGCGGATCGCCTTGATGAGCTCATCCCGCTCACAATCCTTGCACAGATAGCCATTGGCGCCGTTGCGGATCATCGGCAGCGCGTAGCGCTCCTCGGGAAAACCGCTCAGCACCAGCACCTTGAGGGATTCATAGCGCTGGCGCACCGCGCGCAGCACGTCCACCCCGCTCTGGCCGGGCAGCGAAAGGTCGAGCAGCAGGACGTCGCAAGGGGTCTCGCGCAGCTTCTGCATCGCCTCCTCGCCACTGGCGGCCTCGAATTCGACGCGAATCCCGAGCTCGTCAGAGAGCATCTCCCGGAAACCCGCCCGCACGATTTTGTGATCGTCCACGATGGCCAGACGCAGCATGAGAGTTCTCCACGATTCAATGATCAAATTGTATCGGACACCCACTGGGCCGGCCGTCTTCGCTGTCTGACATTGATGCAGGACTCGTCCTACATCCAACGCCAGAAACGTAGGACAACACCTACATCGCTATCGGCATTGAACGACTGGCTACCGGGTGTAAACGGGCAGATCATGGAAGCATCGTAGTCCTTCCGCCGACTACGCACGCACTATCGGGAGTCATCATGCACACGATCCGCCGCCTTCAGCGTCTCAGCCACAGCCCTGCCCTGCTGGGCCTGCTTTCGGGCTTGCTGATTGCCGCCTTCGCCGCAGGCGCGATCACCGCCCAGACCCTGTCCTCGGCCAAGCGCCCGTCGATCGAACTCGTCTCGGCCACCACCGGCGACAAGTCGGCATCGGCCATCGACAGCCACGCCATCGGGCGCGACGTCTACTCCATCCGCGGCACGCCCCTCGGACGCCTGACCGCCATCATCCGCGGCACCGACACCGGGAGCAGCTTTGCACTGATCTCCACCTACGATCGGGACGCCAGCCTCGCCGGGGAGATTGCCATTCCGGTGACCCAGCTCGACCTGCAGGGCGATCGCATCGTGCTCGGCAGCGGTGGCGGGCGCGACGATCCGGCACCGCAACGCTGGCTTCTCTGAGCGTTTCAGCCGTGCGTGCGGCGCCCAGGCCCCGCGATCGGCCGTCGCTGCTCAAGCAGCGGCGATGGAGCAAGATGGCCTGCTCGGCGCACGCCTACGTGCGTGGCAACACCGCGCGTTTCTATGACTGGCTGGAGGAAAGCAGCCAGGACGCGATCCCGGCCGGGCCGCCCGTCTGGATCTGCGGCGACTGCCATGTGGGCAACCTCGGCCCGGTGGTGGGTGCCGACGGGCGGATCCAGGTCGTGATCCGCGATCTCGATCAGGCGGTGATCGGCAACCCGGCCCATGACCTCATCCGCCTCGGCCTGTCCCTCGCCAGCGCCTGCCGCAGCGCCAACCTGCCGGGCGCCGTCAGCGTCAAGGTGGTCGATGCGCTGCTGGACGGCTATGCCCGCGCCTTCACCCGCCGCCCCCACCACAAGGACGCCCCCGAGACCATCAAGGCACTCCTCCGTGAGGCCATCGGGCGCAGCTGGAAGCAGCTGGTGCGCGAACACCTCACCCATACGCAGCCGCACATTCCCCTCGGCAAGCGCTTCTGGCCCCTCTCGAAGGCCGAGCGCCGTGCGATCGCCGCGCTGCTGTCGCCCGATGCCCTCGGCCCGCTCGCCGTGGGCCTGGGCATCGCCCGCCCCGACGACGCGGTACGGATGGCCGACGCCGCCTACTGGGTGAAGGGTTGCAGCAGTCTGGGGCGGCCCCGCTACGCGGTGTTGCTTGAAATCGACGAGGCAGGTGGCCACACCCGCCTGGCCATGCTCGACATCAAGGATGCACCGCCGGCGGCCGCGCCACGCACCACCTCCTCCGCCATGCCCCGGGATAACGCCGAGCGGGTCGTGGCGGCGGCGATGGCGCTCTCCCCCGCCCTCGGCGAGCGCATGGTCGCAGTGCGCCTGCTCGACCGCCCGATGGTGCTGCGCGAACTCGCGCCCCATGATCTCAAGATCGAGCCCGACCACATGCCGCCGGCCGCCATCGACGAGATCGGCGCCTACCTTGGGCGCATCGTCGGCGATGCCCACGCCCGGCAGATGTCGGCTGCGCAGCGCAAGGCCTGGCACGGCATCCTGCGCGCCTCCCGCAGCAGCCAGGTGGATGCGCCGTCATGGCTGTGGCAGGCCATCGTCGATGCCCTCGCCAGCCACGAACGGGGCTATCTGCAGCACTGCCGCAGGCACATCGCCCTTATCGGGTGATGACCGTCAGCACGCGATCGGAGAGATCGCGGGTGGCCGCCACACGGAAGGCCTGCCGTTCGCTGTCGTAATCCCGCTGTTCCAGCACGCGCCGGACCTCCCCGGCAAAGCGGTCGACCCGGATCACATTGACCGAATTCGGATGCCCGCCCCGGATGCGGTAAGACGTGGCGGTGCCCGCCACCGCCGTCCAGCAGGCGCCCGCTTCCGGGCCGTAACGCACGGCCAGTGGTCGGCACAGGGGCACATGCACATGGCCCGACAACACCAGATCAGCGCCTGCGCGCGCCCACGCTCGCACGGCCTCGGATGCGCCGTGGACGATGTCGCCCAGATCACCGGCGTCATGCACGTCGAGCGGATGGTGCACCACCACGATCCGCATGGGCGTCGGCCCCGCGCGGCGCAGCCGCTCCGCCACGGCCTCGATCTGCTCGGGCGACAGGCTGCCGTGCTTGTGGCGCCAGGCGCGCACGCTGTTCACCCCGGTCACGAACACATCGGGCAAGCGGCGTGAATCCTCCAGCGCCGAACCAAGACACTGCCGGTAGCCCTGGAAGGGATCGATCACCCGTTGAAGCACATTGAACAGCGGAATGTCGTGGTTACCCGGCACGACCAGCCGCGGCCCGGCTGGCAGCCGCGCCACGAACGCTGCGGCGGCGGCGAACTCTGCCGGAAGGGCGCGCTGGGTGACATCGCCCGACAGCACGATCAGATCGGGCTGGAGCTGCCACGCCAGGGCCAGCAGCGCCTCCACCACAGGCGGCTGCTCTGTGCCGAAATGGGTGTCGGATATCTGGAGGATGACGCTCATCCGCTCGCCTCGTCCTGCGGCGGATCGGGCGCCACCAGCCACAGGGGCTGCGATGCCACCTCGAACACCAGCGGGGTCCGCATCAGGTATTGCTCGCCGTCCATCGCAACCTTGACCTGACGCCTGCGCCACCACCCGCCCTGGGCCACCCGCAAGCGGCGAAAGACCAGCCGCTCGATCTCCTCGGCGTCGGCGAGGCGGCCGAGCGCCCCTTGCAGTGCCAGGCGGACCAGCCCAAGGCGGCCAACCGGGCGCAGTACCAGACCGACCAACTGCCCCTCATCCACCTCGCCGGCTTCCGGCAGGCCGATGTCGCTCAGCTGGAGGCGATTGTTGCCGACGAAAAGCGTCGAGGCGAGCAAGTGCTTGTCCACGTCGCCGGACTGGAGATGGAGGCGATGCAGACGATGCCGGCCCAGCAAGGTCAGCAGCGCGGCGCCCCAGGCGGCCGGGCGGCTACGGCCCCACTGCTGCTTGAAGGACTCGCGGTCTTCCAGCAGTTGGGGATACAGCCCGAGACTGGCATTGACCAGGAAGATCCGCTCATTCACCCGCCCCACCTGGATCGGCCTCAGGCGGCCGCCCAGCACGGCGTGGATGGCCGCCTCGGGTTCGGTCGGAAAGCCATTGTTGCGGCCGAAGTAATTGAACGTCCCGCCGGGGATCACCGAGTAGGCGGCCCCCACCTCGAGGGCGGCCGCGGCCACCGTGTTGAGCGTACCGTCGCCCCCCACCGCCACCAGCAGGCCATTGCGGTCCCGAGCCTGCCCCGCCGCTTGCCGAGCCGTCTGCTCGAGTTCTTCGGCGTGGGTCACGAGCCGCACACTCACCTGATGCCCGCGGGCGCTCACCGTGTCGCGGATCAACGCGGCGATCGCGTCGCCCTCCTGCCGGCCGGAGGCGGCGTTGACCACCACCAGCCACGGCGCGTCGGCATCAAGACGGGGCGCGTCGGCCATCCCCATGACTCAAACTCGCCCCGTCGCTGGGCGCCCGGCTGCGGATGGGGTGGGCTGGCAGGGCAAGGCACGCATCGGTCGGTTCCTGGTTGAGCCCCCGCGGAAACCGCGGGGGACGCCCAAAGCTTAGCCCCGGCTGCCCTGGCAGGAATGTGGGCGGACCGCCCGAGGCGCTGTAGGACGTAGCCGACAGACAGACGGCGCGCGTGGCGCTAACCTGTGAACCGTAGTTGTCACTGTTTCTGACCGACTTTTGTACCGAGCTATCCGCATGTCGTCTGCCCCTACATCGCTGAACACGGTGATTGTCGAAGACAACCCGGCGCTCCTCGAGTTGCTGTCCGGCATGCTGGGCGGCATCGAGCGGGTCGAGGTCGTCGGCACCGCCGCCAGTGAAGCGGAAGCGATTTCGATGATCCGCAGTACCCGCCCCAAGCTCGCCATCGTCGACCTTGAGCTGCGCGCAGGAACCGGACTCAAGGTGCTCGGCGCCATCCAGAGCAACGCCGCCGATTTCGGTGCGCCGCGGACGGTCGTGTTTTCCAATCACGCCCACCCGATCGTCAAGTCGCGCTGTCTGGCCCTTGGCGCAGAGGCGTTCTTCGACAAGTCCTTCCAGATGGACGAACTGCTCGAGTTCGTCCAGGCGCTCGCCGAACGCACCAACTGAACGCGCAGCACCGCAGGGCCAGCCCTCTTGCAGATGGCCCGGCACCAAAAGAAAAGAGGGGCGGTCTTCCGCCCCTCTTTCTTGTTGCCCTTCGGCAGGCCGGTTACGGCTTGACCACGATGTCGTTCTTGATATTCACGACGCCCGGGGTGCCGCGCGCCAGATCTTCGGCCTTGCTCCGTTCCGCGCTGCTCTTGGCAAAACCGGAGAGCTGCACCACGCCCTTGAGGGTTTCGACGCTGATGGCCATCGCGCTCACGGTGGAGTCTTCGGCAAACTTGGCCTTGACGCGGGTGGTGATGGTGGCGTCGTCCACATACTGACCGACGGTGGATTGTTCGCGGGTGACGGCGCAGCCGGCAGCGGTGAAGGCGAGCAGGCCGGCAAGGGCCAGGGAGGCGGCGGTGGTTTTCATTTTGAAACTCCTTTCGGTCTTTATTCTGGCCGGGAAAGCGTGCTTCCCGATTCGTGCTGCTGATTCCAGAATAATTCCGGGCCTTGCGCCGGACTGTCCGACAGGGCGGATTGGCCTGTAGGACAAATCTGGCCGGGCCGACCTCAGCGCCCGTCGTTGTTCAGCACCAGCCGCACCAGCTCGGCCACCGAGCCGATGCCGAGCTTCTCGCGGATGTGGCAGCGGTGCACCTCCACCGTCTTCTTGCTGATGCCCAGCTCCACGCCGATCTCCCGGCTCGAAAGCCCGTCGATCAGCAGATCGAGCACCTCCCGCTCCCGCGGCGAAAGCAGCGCCAGCAGCTGGTTGATGGAGCGCGTATGGCGCTGCTGGCGGTGGAGTTCGGCAGCGCGATTGACCGCGTCCTGCACCCGGTCGAGGAGCGCCTGATCGGAGAAGGGCTTCTCGATGAAATCGAAGGCGCCGTTGCGCATCGCCCGCACCGACATGGGGATCGATCCATGGCCGGTGAGGAACAGGATGGGCAGCGCGGGATTGTCGATGCGCAGCACCTCCTGCAGCTCGAAGCCGCCCATCAGCGGCATGCGCACATCCAGCAGCAGGCAGCCTGGCTGGTCGGCGTCGTAGCCGTCGAGGAACTCCCGCCCGTTGCGGAACACCCGCACCGGATGCCCAACCGATTCGAGCAGCCAGCGCAGGGATTCGCGCACCCCGTCGTCGTCGTCCACGACGAACACGGTGGGGATGGCGGCGGGCTTAGCGGTCGGGGTCGACATGGCTCGATTCTCCGGTAGCCAGCGGCAGGCTGAAGTGAAATTTGGCACCACCGCCGGTAACCCGGGTGGCCCACAGGTGGCCGCCGTGGGAATCGACGATCGACCGGCACAACGAGAGCCCGATGCCCAGGCCCTCCTTCTTGGTGGTGTAGAAGGCGTCGAAGAGGCGATCCGGGTTGGCCTTGGGCAGGCCGTGGCCGCGGTCCTCGATGGTCACGTTCACGGTGCCGGCGGCGGTGAGGGTGGTGGCGATGACGAGCTGGCGGCGCTCCTGGGGCGTGTCGACCATCGCCTCGATGCCGTTCCGGGCGAGGTTGGAGATCACCTGCTCGATCAGCACCCAGTCGCAATCCACCAGCGCGGGCTCGCGCAGCAGCCGGTAGCGCACCGGAATACGCCGGCTGCGCGCCTCGATCTCGATGAAGGGGGCGATCTCCTCGACGATGGTGCGGATGTCCACCGTCTCGCGGTGGTAGCCGCTCTTGCGGGTGAAGTTGCGCACCGTGCGGATGATGCGCCCGGCCCGCTCGGCCTGGACGCGGGTGTTCTCCAGCACTTCCTTCAGGGTGGCGTCGTCGAGCCGGCCGGCATCGGCGCGGCGGATCGCCCCGCCCACAAAATTCATGATCGCGAAGAAGGGCTGGTTGAGCTCGTGGGCCAGCGCCGAAGCCATCTCGCCGGTGGTCGATAGCCGCGCCATGTGCGAGAGCTCCATGTCCCGCTGGCGCACCCGGGCCTCGGCCTCAATTCGGCTGGTCACGTCGCGGAAGGTGACCAACAGGCCGTTCACGCAGTGGTCTTCCAGCAGATTGACGCAGCTGCCTTCGTGCTGGCGCCAGCTGCCGTCCCGGTGCTGGATGCGGTAGGCCAGCGGAAACACCCCGCCTTCGTCCCGCGCCGCCTTCTCGAGCAGCGCCGCCAGGCGGTTGGCGTCGTCGTGCTCCATCCGCCGGAACACGCTGAAGCCGCGCACCTCGCGCTCGCGAAAGCCCAGCACCTGGCGGATCGACGGCCCCACCCAGCGCACGTGGCCGAGGCGGTCGAGGATCGCGATGCCGTCGCTGATGCTGCCGATCAGTCGCCGGTAGTAGGCCTCGCGGGCCACCAGCCGGGCCTCGGCCTCCTTGCGCTCGCGGATGTCACGCACCAGCGCGATCACCCGCGGGTGGCCGTCGGAGATGATGCGCTTGAGGTTCACCTCGGCGGGCAGATCGCTGCCGTCGGGCCGGCGCAGCCACCACTCGAAGATCTGCGGGCCATCGCGGATCACCCGGTGGATCAGCGCCCGCGCCGCGCGGCTGTCGCAGCCGCGCCGGGCCGAGCTGATGTCGCCCACGTCCATGCAGCGCAGCAGCTCCACCGGATAACCGGTGAGGCTGGCCGCCATCCGGTTGGCGTCGAGGATCGCGCCGCTGTCCTCGTCGTGGATGAAGATCGCGTCGTTGGCGTGATCGAACACGTCCTGATAGTTGGTCGCCACCTGCATGGCATCTCTCCGCCGGCCGCTCCTGCTTTAGGCCGATAAGCACTTGTACCTAGTCGCTTAGATGCGACGCCCGATTTACGCCCCGAAACCCCGCCGATAGCCTTGTCAGCACCTGCCGTCGATGACGGAACGACGCTCGTAAATGTGAAATTACAGTGTAAATCGAATTGAAAAATTAGCTATCGGCTTCCGGCCTGCGGGATCTCGCCCACCCCGCGTACCGGTGCCAAGCGTAACCCCAGCCCCCAACGCAAGGAGTGAATTCCATGAGCCAGAAGCCAACCAGCGCACAGCGCGAAGTGGTCGTCTCCACCTACACCCGCGGTATCGTCGGGCCGGGCAACCCGATGCTCGGCCCGGTGGCCGACGGCGGCACCATCCGCGTCGGCACGCCGCCGGGCTGCTGGGGCCCGATGATCACCCCCAAGTTCCAGGGCGGCCATGAAGTCTCCCAGCCGGTGGCCGTCGAAGGCGCCCAGGTGGGCGACGCCGTGGCGATCCACATCCAGCGCATGGAGGTCACCTCGCTCGCCACCTCGTCGGGCGTGATGGCCTTCGTGGATGGCCGCTACCTGGGCGACCCCTTCGTGGCCAAGCTGTGCCCGAGCTGCGGCACGGTCAGCCCGCCCAGCCACATCGAGGGCATCGGCGACGAGGCCGTGCATTGCGACGTGTGCGGCGCTGAAGTGAATGCCTTCCGCTTCACCAACGGCTACGTGATCGTCCTCGACAAGGACAACAACGTCTCCCTCACCGTCGACAAGGCCGCCGCCGAGCGCCTCGCCGCCCACGCCAAGGACAACGCCCGCCTGCCCGAGCACTCCGAGCAGCACTCGATTTTGTCGCTGGCCCGCGCCGACATCGTCGGCCTCGCGGCCCACATGCAGCCCTTCCTCGGCAACATCGGCACCACCCCGTCGAAGGATCTGCCGGATTCCCACAACGCCGGCGACTTCGGCAGCTTCCTGGTGGACGCGCCCCACGCCTACGCCATGACCCAGGCCGAGCTGGAGCAGCACAAGACCGACGGCCACATGGACACCAACTCGGTACGCGCCGGGGCGATCCTGATCTGTCCGGTCAAGGTGCCCGGCGCCGGCATCTACATGGGCGACATGCACGCCCAGCAGGGCAACGGCGAAGTGGCCGGCCACGCGACGGACGTCTCGGGCATCACCGAGGTGAAGGTGGAGGTCATCAAGGGCCTCGCCATCGACGGCCCGATCCTGCTCCAGCGCCCCGACGACCTGCCGCCCATGGCCCGCCCCATGAACCGCGAGCAGCGCGCCGCCGTGAAGGCCCTGGCCGAGCGCTTCGGCCAGGCCACGATCGAGGAGAACGGCCCCATCACCTTCATCGGCACCGGTCGCACCCTCAACGACGCCACCCACAACGGCGTCGACCGCGCCGCCAAGGTCACCGGCCTGTCGCCGGAAGAGATCCTCAACCGCGCCACCATCGCCGGCTCCATCGAGATCAGCCGCCTGCCTGGCGTGGTGCGCGTCACCTTCCAGTGCCCGATGAGCATCCTCGACCGCATCGGCGTCGGCCACCTCGTGCGCAAGCAATACGGCCTCGACGCCGCCTGAACTCCCATCCACACCCACCCAAACTGAAGGAGCACACCCATGAATGCCCCCAACGACCTGAAATGGGCCGCGAAATACCCTGATCTCGGCACCGGCCCGATCCCGGTCGAACCCTGCATCTCGCCGGAGTTTTACGAGCAGGAACGCCAGAAGGTCTTCCTCAAGAGCTGGCTGAAGGTCGGCCGCGTCGAGGAGATCGCCAAGCCCGGCGACTACAAGGTCAAGAAGCTGGCCTTCGCCAAGACCTCGGTGATCCTCATGCGCGGCAAGGACGGCCAGATCCGCGGCTTCCACAACACCTGTTCGCACCGCGGCAACAAGGTCGTCGTCGAGACCGGCGAGGAGACCTTCGGCCGCAACAAGGCCGCGGTGGTCACCTGCCGCTTCCACGGCTGGGTGTACAACGCCCACGGCAGCATCGTGCAGGTGCCCGAGGAGAACAAGTTCTCGGCCGACTTCGACAAGGCCAGGAACGGCCTCACCCCGGTGCACACCGACGTGTGGGAAGGCTTCATCTTCGTCAATCTCGACCCGTCCGAGAACGTCACCCCGCTGGCCGAATTCCTGGGCGGCATCGGCACCCACCTGGCCGGCTTCCCGTATGACGAGCTGTCCCAGTGCTTCAGCTACCACACCTACCTGGACTGCAACTGGAAGGTCGCCCACGACGCCTTCGCCGAGGCCTACCACGTGGCCACCATCCACGCCGGCTCCTTCCCCAACGTGTTCTCGTCGGGCCTGCAGAACGTCGAGCTGTTCGGGCCCCACCGCACCACCGCGATCTGCCTGTCCCTCAACGCCGAGCCGACCCCGGTCGCCAAGATCGCCAACGCGCTGGCCACCGGCTCGCTGGTCGCCCAGCGTGGCGCCTCGATGCTGCCGCCGACGGTGAACCCGGATCGCCGCGACGACTTCTCCTTCGAGCTGTCGGTGCTATTCCCCAACCTGCTGCTGCACGTGTCGGAAGGCATCTGGTTCACCCACCAGTTCTGGCCCATCGCCCACAACAAGACCCTGTGGGAAGGCAAGTACTACGTCCGCCCGGCCAAGACCAACAGCCAGCGCTGGGCCCTGGAACACGCCCAGTGCCTGCAGCGCAACGCCTGGCTGGAAGACACCGCGACGATGGAAGACACCCAGACCGCCCTCGAATCCGGCGCCAAGCAGTGGATGTACCTGCAGGACGACGAAATCCTGATCCGCCACGGCTACCACGCCCTCGAAGCCTACATGCACGCCAAGTAAGGAACACCGCGATGACCGACCTTTCCCTGCCCAAGTCCTTCGAAGTCCTCGAGCCGCTGGTCGCCACCTGGGCGCTGGCCACCCAGGACGAACGCCAGCAGCGCCGCATCCACAGCAGCCGTGGCGAGCTGCGCGCCTTCTACGAGGCCATGCTGCCGCGCCTGCCGGACATCCTCACCCACGTGGACACCTTCCCGCTCGGCGAGCTGCCGCCGGCCTCGGCGCGCCTGTTCCACCTGGCCCTGTCGCTGGCCGAAGTGGCGCCGCACATCGAGCTCTACGGCGGCGACCCGAAGGTGCCCTACAGCTTCGACGAAGCCCGCTTCGTCGCCGACCACGGCCGCGTCGCTGCTTAAGCGCGGACATGACGCCCCCACGCTCGCTCCGCTCGCTGCCCCCCAAGGGGGCGCCGGCCTCCCTTGGGGCGGCCCGGCGGGAGGCCGCGCCATGAAGCCCGCGCCCGATCTCGCCGCCCGCCTCACCCGCCTCGAAGACATCGAGGCGATCCGTGCCCTGGTGGCCCGCTACGCCCTCGGCGCCGACCGCAACAACGACCCGGCCATCCTTGGGCCGCTGTTCGCCAAGCGCGCCGAATGGGTCTGCGACGGCTTCGGCCACTACCGGGGCCGCGACGAGATCGCCGCGGAGCTGGCGCGGATCGGCCGCGAGGCCATCCGCTGGTCGCTGCACTACATGGTCTCGCCCCTCGTCGAGCCGTCCCCCGACGGCCGCCGCGCCCGCTGCCACTGGTACCTGTGGGAGCTGGCGCGGGTCGGCGAGGAGGCCGAGGCCCACTGGATCGGCGGCTGGTACGAAAGCCGCCTCAAGAAAGGCAAGAAGGGCTGGCGTTTCACCCACGTCCGCCTGCACCTGAAGCTCCTGAGCCCGCACGCCGACGGCTGGAAGACCCTGCCGGCGGCCGACTGAACCCACACAGATTCCGAGGACCCAATCATGCGCAAGATCTCCATCATCGGTGGCGGCCAGGCCGGCCTGCTGCTCGGTTTCGCCCTCCTCGACAAGGGCTATTCCGTCTCCCTCTACACCGACCGCAGCCCCGAGCAGGTGCTCAACAGCCGCATCCCCAGCACCGCCTTCCTGTTCGAATCCACCCTCGCCACCGAGCGCGAGCTGGGCCTCAACTTCTGGGAAGACCTCGTCCCCTACGGCGAAGGCATGCACGTGGATTTCCGCGGGCCGGACGGCAGCATCGGCCTCACCGTGCAGGGCCGCCTGGGCGACCTGCAGGGCCAGGCGCTGGATCAACGCACCAAGTTCTCCCGCTGGCTGCAGGAATTCCCCCGCCGCGGCGGCAAGCTGGTCATCCAGGCCGTGTCGGTGGCCGATCTCGAGAAGATCGCCGCCGAATCCGACCTCACGATGGTCGCCGCCGGCAAGGGCCAGATCAATGCCTTCTTCGCCCGTGACGACGAGCGCAGCGTGCACAGCGCCCCGCCGCGCAACCTCGCCGCGATGCTCCTCACCGGCCCCAAGCTCACCGGCGACCATCCGTGGAAGCGCGTGCCCTTCCGCCCGCTGCGCTTCAACTTCATCGCCGGCGTCGGCGAATACTTCTCGCTGCCCTTCTACACCCACACCCGCGGCGAGTGCCGCAGCTTCCTGTTCGAAGCCATCCCCGGCGGCCCGATGGACCGCTTCCAGGACGCCAGGGACGGCCACGAGCTGCTGGAGATCGCCCGCCAGGTGATCGCCGAGTTCGCCCCGGACGACCTGCACCACATGGAAGGCGCCGAGCTCACCGACGAGGACGCCTGGCTGAAGGGCGCCTTCGTGCCCACCGTGCGCAAACCCATCGGCCAGCTGCCCTCCGGCGCCTGCGTGATGGCCATCGGCGACACCGCGGTGCTCAACGACCCGATCGCCGGCCAGGGCTCCAACAACGCCGCACGGATGGTGCGTCACCTGGTCGCCCGCATCGTCGCCAACGGCAACGCCGCCTTCGACGCCGCCTGGATGAAGGACACCTTCGAGACCTTCTGGGACGAATCCGCCAGCTACACCACCGCCTTCACCAACGCCCTGCTCAACCCGCCGGGCGAGCCGGTGATGACGGTGCTCGGCGCCGCCTCCCAGCACCCGCCGGTGGCCGACGCCTTCATGCGCTGCTTCGACAACCCGCGCAACTACTGGCCGTGGATCGCCGATCTCGACGAAGCCCGCCGTTTTGTGGCCGAACGCACGGAGGAACGCTGTGCAGCCTGACACCCACGCCGCCCGCTGGGCGGGGGATGGCCCGAGCGGCGATCCCCAGGCCCTGCGCAAGGCCCTCGGCAGCTTCGCCACCGGCGTGACGGTCGTCACCACCGTCGCGCCGGACGGCAGCCCCGTCGGCCTCACCGCCAGCTCCTTCAACTCGGTGTCGATGGACCCGCCGCTGATCCTGTGGAGCCTCTCCAACCGCTCGCCCAGCCTGGCCGCCTTCACCGAAGGCAGCCACTTTGCGGTGAATGTGCTGACCGACGAGCAGGTGGACCTGTGCCACCGCTTCGGGCGCCCGGTGGCCGACAAGTTCGCCGGCCTCACGGTGACGCCCGGCGCCGGCGGCGCACCGCTGCTGCCGGGCGCGGCGGCGCAGTTTGAATGCGCGCTGGAAGCCGTCTATCCCGGCGGCGACCACCAGATCCTGCTCGGCCGGGTGCTGCGCTTCCGCTGGAGCGAGCGCACGCCGCTGCTGTTCTGCCGCGGCAAGCTCGGCGCCGCGGTGCCGTCCGAGCCGGCCCTTGCCGGCTGAGGCCGGCAAGGGCCGTGAGGAGTAAGGGGTGAGGAGTGAGGAGGCCGGGCTGACACACAGTGCGCTGGCGCTCGGGGGCAAGTCGGATCGGTTGGCCCCCTGACTCCTCAAGCCTTACCGCTCACGCCTGACGCATTTCGAATCAAAGAACATCAAGGAACCGACATGAGAGGACTCAAGGACAAGGTGGTGATCGTCAGCGGCGGCGCCACCCTCATCGGCGCTGCCATCGCCCGGGCCTTCGTGGCCGAGGGGGCGAAGGTGGTCATCGCCGACATCGACAGCACCGGCGGCATGACGCTCGCGGCCGAGCTGGGCGAGACCACCCGCTTCGTCGCCACCGACGTGAGCCGCGACGCCGACATCGACACCTGCGTGCAGGCCACGGTGAAGGCCTTCGGGCGCATCGACTGCCTGGTGAACGTGGCCGCCGTCTACGCCGACAACGGCCCCGCCTCGCCGCGGGAAGACTGGGAGAAGGCCTTCGCAGTGAATGTGTTCGGCGCGGCGATGTTCCTGCGCGCCTGCCGCCCGCACATGGCCCGCGGCAGCGCGGTGATCAACTTCGGCTCCACCAGCGCCGGCGTGGCCCAGGCCGGGCGGTGGACCTACCCGGCCACCAAGGCTGCGGTGCTGCAGCTCACCCGCAGCGCAGCGCTCGATCTCGCCGCCGACGGCATCCGGGTGAACGCCGTGTCACCGGGCTGGACGTGGTCCGGCATCCTCGACCAGATCTCCGGCGGCGACCGCGACAAGGTGAACACCGTCGCCCGCCCCTTCCACATGCTCGGACGCATTGGCGATCCGGCCGAAGTGGCCGACGCGGTGCTGTTCCTCGCCTCCGACCACGCCCGCTTCATCACCGGCAGCAACCTGCCGGTGGATGGCGGCTACGCGGCGCTCGGCCCCGAGCAGGCCACTTCCCCCATCTCGGAGCTGCTGTCATGACCCGCCTGCCCCTGCGCCTCACCTTCATCTCCGCCGCGCTCGCCACCAGCCTGCCGGCCCTCGCCACCAACGGCACCATGCCCCACGGCTACGGCATCAAGGCCCAGGGCATGGGCGGCGCGTCCATCGCCCTGCCTCAGGATGCCCTGGCCGCCGCCAACAACCCCGCCGGCATGGCCTTCGTGGGCAACCGGCTCGACCTGGGCCTCGCGGTGGTGATGCCCAAGCCCGCCTCCACCTTCGGCGGCACCGACTTCGACGGCGACGGCGTGAAGGCCATCCCGATCCCCGAGTTCGGCTACAACCGCATGCTCGACAGCCGCCAGTCGGTGGGCGTGTCGGTGTACGGCAACGGCGTGACCACCAAGTACGACACCAACATCCTCGGCGGCCCCGGCAGCGGCAAGGACGGCGCCAAGCTGATGCAGGTGATCGTCTCGCCCACCTACGCGGTCAAACTCTCCGACACCCAGGCCGTCGGCGTGTCGCTTGACCTCGCCTACCAACGCTTCCGCGTGGATGGCGTGCCCGACGCCACCGGCCAGGAAGGCCAGGGCACCGAGACCTCCATGGGCGCCGGCTTCAAGCTGGGCTGGACCGGCCAGGTGAGCGAGCGCGTCACCCTCGGCGCGATGTACGCGGCGCGGATGCGCATGGGCAAGCTCGACGCCTACCGCAACCTCCTCGCCAACCGCGGCGAGTTCGACGTGCCCGAGCGCTACGGCGTGGGCATCGCCCTGCGGCCGGTGGAGGGCGTGGTGATCGCCGCCGACGTGATGCGGGTGAACTGGGGCGACATCAACTCCCTGGCCAACCCCCTCACCGCGCCTCAGGCGGGCTTCGGCTGGCACAGCCAGACCATCAGCCGCATCGGCGCCAGCTGGCAGGCCACCCCGGCGCTGCAGGTGCGAGGCGGCTTCAGCCACGGCACCCAGATCGTCGCCGGCAAGGACACCACCCTCAACTACCTGGCCCCCGTCACGCCCCAGAACCACGTGACCGCCGGCGCCACCTGGACGCTCCCCGACCGCAGCGAGCTGTCGGTGGTGTACGCCCGCGTGCTGGGCGAGGAAGTGAAGGGCACCGGGCCCAGCGCCGGCGTCGACGTGCGCATGTCGCAAAACTGGATCGGCGCCGCCTACGCCTGGAAGTGGTAACCCGGCCGGCCGGGCTTCGGCCCGGCCCACGACGACAAGAAAGGACATCCCCATGAAACAGCTCTGCTCCACCCGCGACGTGCCCGCCGGCGGCTGCCACCGCATCGAACTCACCGACCGTCCGCCCCTGGCGGTGTTCAACCTCGACGGCCGCTTCTACGTCACCGATGACACCTGCACCCACGGCGACGCGTCCCTGTGCGACGGCGAGATCGACTGCGACGACGGCGTAGTCGAGTGCCCCTACCACCAGGGCGCCTTCGAGATCGCCACCGGCCGCCCCGCGGGCGCGCCGTGCTCCATCCCGCTGCGCGTGTATCGCGTGGAAGTGAAGGACGAGGCCATCTACGCCGCCATCGACGAGACGGAGGCCGCATGTCCGTGATCACCGTAAACGACGGCGAGGCCACCTTCGACTGCGCGGAGGGCGACACCCTGCTCCGCGCCGGCCTGCGCGCCGGGCTGGCGCTGCCCTACGAGTGCGGCGTGGGCGCCTGCGGCTGCTGCCGCTGCGAGGTGACGGCCGGCGAAGTGGCCAACCTGTGGCCCGAGGCACCGGGCCTCTCTGACCGCGACCGCCGCAAGGGCCGCGTGCTGGCCTGCCAGAGCCTGCCGGCCGGCGACGTCCACCTCAAGCTGCGCCTGCATCCCCAGCCAGAGCCGGCGATCCGCCCGGTGCGCCACCGCGCCACTCTCGTCGCCAGCCGGCAGATCACCCACGACATCCGCGAGTTCGTGCTGCACACCGATGCCCCGGCGGATTTCCGACCCGGCCAGTACGCGCTGTTGCCTCTGCCCGGCCTCGACCGGGAGCGCGCCTACTCCATGGCCAACCTGCCCAACGCGGCGGGCGAATGGCACTTCCGCATCCGCAAGGTGGCCGGCGGCGGCGCCACCACCACACTCTTCGAGCGCCTCGCCATCGGCGCCAGCGTCGGCCTCGACGGCCCCTACGGCCTCGCCCACCTGCGCACCGACAGCCCACGGGACATCGTGTGCATCGCCGGCGGCTCGGGCCTCGCGCCGATGCTGTCGGTCGCCCGCGGCGTGGCGGCCGATCCGGCGCTGGCCGGGCGGCGGGTGGATTTCTTCTATGGCGGACGCACCCCGTCCGACCTCTGCGGCGAGGCCGATCTGGCGGCCCTGCCCGGCTTTGGCGAGACGATCCGCTACCACGCCGCGGTGTCGGATGCCGACGCCGCCGCCCGCGATGGCTGGCGCGGCCCGGTGGGCCCGGTGCATCAGCTGGCCGAAACGGTGCTGGGCGAGCGGCTGACCGAAGCCGAGTTCTACCTCGCCGGCCCGCCGCCGATGGTCGAAGCCGTGCAGCAGCTGCTGCAGGTCACCCACCGCCTGCCGCCCGAGCGCATCCACTTCGACCGGTTCTTCTGAGCGATGGACATCGACACCCTCATCGGCACCATCGCCGGCTGCCTCAGCACCGCGGCCTTCGTACCCCAGGCCTGGCAGATCTGGAAGACCAAAAGCGCGCGGGACGTGTCGTGGGCGATGTACGCGGTGCTGATCGCCGGCGTGGCCCTGTGGATCGTCTATGGCCTGCGCCGGGGCGCGCTGCCGCTGGTGCTCACCAACGGGGTGATCCTGCTGGTGGCGCTGGTGATCCTGGCGATGAAGCGCCGGTTCGGCGACGGCGACGCCGGCTAGGAACGGGTGGTGAGCACCCGGGCGGCCTGGTCGTACAGGCCGATGAAGTGGCTCATCACCTTGGTGGCGCCGCGGAGCTGCTCGCGCAGCTGCTCCATCTCCTCGGCCGGCGCCAGCACCAGATCACGCCGGCGGGCCACGAAGGCGGCCACCACCTCGCGGCCGTCCTCGGTGGTGCGGTAGGTGGTGCCGCGGGCCGAACGATCGCTGGCCTTCTCGATCAGCCCGGCCTTCTGCAGCTTGCGCACGCTGTACTGGATGTTGGCCAGATCGTCCCGGTTCATGAAGCGGCTGATGTCCGACAGGCTCTTGGGCCGGTCGAGGGTCTGGATGATGTGCAGCACCATGTTGTCCTGCCCCGAGAAGCTCATCTCCCCTGGCACCCCGGCCAGCCCCTGCATGTTGTAACGCCCGAAGGCCTCGCACAGGCAGATCAGGGCATGCTCGAACTCGGCCACCACCCGCTCGGCGTCGGAGGCGGCCAGATGCCAGGGCTGCGCCGCCACCGCGTCTGGGGCGGGCGCATCATCGACGGCATCGGGGGTGGCAGTGCGTCTTGCGGTCACGGCGGGGCACTCCATCGGTTGGAACAGGCCAGAATCTAACCCAGATCCGGCCCGCCCGCAGGCCACCCCATCGGCCTACGACGAAAGGTGTAGATCGCAGGGCGGCCTCACCGGCCCCGAAAACCCTGCCAGAATGGCAAAAATATGCCCGTATCCGTTTGATCTTCAGGCGATGGCGCTATAACATTCCGGCCTCATATTGTTAAAAAACGTTGCCGGACGAATCGCATACTCACGGCATGTCGTGGAAGGATCCATGAAGCCGCAGCATCTCACCCCTGTCATCGCTCTTTCCTGCGCGCTCGCCCACGCCGACGCGCCGCCATCGGCTTCCGGCGACATCACGAACCTTCCCCTCAGCGGTTTTGTCGAGGCCACCAGCCTCGAACAGCTCGCCGATCTGGTGGTCACCGACACCAAGCTCGGCCAGACCCCGGATTCCGTCACCCAGCGCATCGTCGTCCTCAAGAGTGACGAGATCGCACGCCTGCCCACGCCCAACGGCAACCTGGCCGAGCTGATGCGCCACACCTCCGGCCAGTTCGTCAATGTGCTGTCCCGCAACGACGCCAACTGGGGCTCGTACGCCGGCCTCGGCCCCAAGTACAACAGCTACCTCCTCGACGGCCTGCCGATCGACGCCTTTGCCGACGCCATGAGCCTCGACAGCTCGGCCATCGAGCGCATCGAGATCCACAAGGGCCCGGCCTCGGTGCTGTACTCCAACTACCTGACGATGGATTTCGTCGGCAACGAGGCCCCGCTGGCCGGCACCACCAACTTCGTGCTGAAGAACCGCGTGGACACCCCGCTCACCCGCTTCGCCGCGGGCTTCGGCTCGTGGGGATCGCGCGCGGCGCGGGCTTACACCCAGGGCGCCAGCGGCCCGCTCAGCTACATCGTCAGCGCCAGCCACGAGCTCGCCGACTACCGCCAATACGGCAACCCCGGCTCGTGGCTGCAGACCACCAGCCGCCCCCACTACGAGAAGGACCGGGTCTTCACCAACCTGTCCTACGCCCTGGGCCGGCCCGACCACACGGTCAGCCTGTATTACCAGTTCACTGCCCACCAGGGCACCATGGGCCGCCCGAACCGGGATTTCGACCACACCTACAACACCTTCAACTTCGCCTACAACAACGCCATCAACGACGACTGGCACCTCCAGTTCAAGTACGGCGAACGCCACTACGACCGGCGCTTCGCCAACGACGATTACCCGTCCAGCCTGGCCCTGGTCAATCGCGACATCAACCGCCAGACCATCCGCCCGGCCGACCTGACCGCCAGCTACCGCCACGCCCGGGATTCGCTGCTCACCCTGGGCGTCGATGGCCAGTGGGTCGACTACGAAACCGAATCCCGCAGCCCGGCCGGCGCCACCACCCCCGCCAACCGGGCCGAGGCCCGCTCCACCGGCTACTTCATCCAGGAAAAGCTGCGCTGGAACGACTGGGTGCTGCGCGCCGGCCTGCGCCGCAACACCATCCACCACGACTACGCGCTGCTGGGCGGCAACGCACCCACCACCACCAGCGCCGCCTGGAGCAAGAACCTCTGGAGCGTCGGCGCGCGCTACAACCTGTCGCCCGGGCTCGCCTTCTATGGCAACGCCGGCTCCAGCTTCATGGTGCCCACCGCCAAGCAGATCGGCGGCACGGTGCCCACCCCCGGCGCCAGCGGCGAGCTGCCCAACCCGGCCCTGCGCCCCGAAAGCGGCATCGGCCGCGACCTGGGCGTCGACTGGCAGGCCACCTCCGCCCTGCACCTGAACCTGCGCGGCTTCTTGAACACCATCAGCGACGCCATCGTCACCAACATTGTGAGCGCCGTGCCCTCCCAGGTGCGCTCCGAGAACGCCGGCGGCGCCCGCTCGGCCGGCTTCGAGCTCGACTCCCGCTACACCCTCGGCGCCGGCCTCACCGCCTTCGCCAACTTCACCCACACCCGCACCCGGATCAGCGACAACCTCAACCCCGGCAACGACGGCAGCCAGATCCCCTTCGCGCCGGATCGCCTCGCCAACGCCGGGCTGGTCGTCCCGTTCCCCGGCGAACTCGTCGTGGCGGCCTATTACCACTGGGTCGGCCGGTACTACGACAGCACCGACCGGGCCGGCCGGCAGTCCTTCGGCAACTACGGGGTGATCAACCTGCGCGCCCAGAAGGTGCTCTCCCGCACGGCCAGCTACACCGCGCTCGCCACCGCCGACCTGAACAACCTCACCGATCGCCAGTACCGCATGCCCTTCGACTTCCGCGATCCGGGCATCAGCGGCTTTGCCGGCGTCGAAGTGCGCTACTGATCACCGCGGCCGCCACGCGATGCGCGCATCTGCCTCCCGATCACGCCGCAGCCCGTTCGTCCTGGGCGGGCTGCTGAGCCTGCTGCTGGCCTTCGCCTACACCCCGGCCTGGGCCGCCGGTGAGCTCGAAGCCAAGATCAAGGCCGCCTACGTGTTTCATGTGCTCAAGTTCGTCGACTGGCCCCAGGCCGGCAGCGAACCCCTGCGCCTGTGCGTCACCGGCACCGACGCCGTGGGCCAGCTCCTCGCCGAGCTCTCCGGCAAGCAGATCAAGGATCGCAGCCTGCGGGTCGACATGGACCCGGGCGCCGATCTCGGCGGCTGCCACGCCCTCTACATCGGCCGTTCCGAACGCCGCTGGCACGACATCCTCGGCCGGCTGCGGGGCAGCGTCCTCACCATCAGCGACGTGGACGGCTTCGCCTCGGCGGGCGGCATCGTCGGCTTCTTCTCCGACAGCGGGCGGATCAAGCTCGACATCAACCCCGACGCGGCCCGGCAGGCCAACCTCAAGATCAGCGCCAAGCTGCTCGAACTGGCAAGAACGGTGCAATGATGCGGCCCTCAACCGACAGGCGCGGCTTCCTCGACCGCATGCAGATCAAGACCAAGCTGGTCCTGCTCATCGTGCTGACCAGCGTGGTCGCACTGATCGTCCAGGCCGCCGGCTTCGTGGCCTACGAACGGATGCGCGTCACCGACCAGCTGATCGGCGACCTCTCCTCCCTCGCCCGGATCGTCGCCAACCGCAGCACCGCCGCGCTCATCTTCAACGACGACAAGGTCGTGGGCGAAACCCTCACCGCCCTGAAGGTCAAGCGGGCCATCGTCGCCGCCTGCGTCTACGACGCCGACGGACGCGTCTTCGCCCGCTACGACAGCGGCGAGGAACGCCCCTTCCGCTTCCCGCCCCCCGCCACCGCTGGCGGCACGGTCATTGAAGACGGCTACCTGCATCTCACCGAACCGGTCATCGAGGACGGCGTGCAGCTGGGCACCGTGTTCATCCGCGCCAGCTTTGCCGAGCTCAACCAGCTGTGGCGCGACTACCTGCTGTTCGCCGGGCTGATCGCCCTGGCGGTGTCCTTCATCGCCCTGCTGGCCGCCACCCGCTGGCAGCGCGTCGTCGCCGGGCCGATCGAGCGCCTCACCCGCACCGTCAAGACGATCTCCACCAACAAGGACTACCGCCTGCGCGCCAGCGCCGAAAGCGAGGACGAGGTGGGCACCCTGGTGGATGTCTTCAACGGCATGCTCGACGCCATCGAGGAGCGCAACCAGGCCCTCATCGACAGCAACCACCGGCTGTCCGACAACGAAGCCCAGCTCAAGCTCGCCAACGAAGAACTCGAAGAACGGGTGCGGGCCCGCACCGCCGAGCTCCAGGCCCTGTTCGACTCGGCCAGCGTCGGCATCGTGCTGGTGCGCGACGGCGCCATCACCCACCAGAACCGGCGCATGGACGAGATGTTCGGCCTCGGCGACGTCACCGCCAGCGAACTCGCCAGCCTGTGGCGCAGCGGCCCGGAAGGCGCCGAGGCCGAGGCCGCCCTGGCCCGGGGCGAGACGATCCGCCGCGAGCTGGAGATCCCTCAGCCCGAGGCCGGCCGGATGTGGGTGCGCATGTCGGCCCGGGTGATCGACCCCGCCGACCCGTCCCGCGGCATGGTGGGCGTCGTCGAGGACATCACCGCCGAGCGCGCCGCGATGGACGAGATGATCCGCGCCAGGACCCTCGCCGAAGACGCCTCGCGGATGAAGTCCGAGTTCCTCGCCACCATGAGCCACGAGATCCGCACCCCGATGAACGCCATCATCGGCATGCTCTACCTGGCCCTCAAGACCGAGCTGCCGCCCGGCCTCTCCAACTACCTCTCGAAGGCCCAGGGCGCCGCCCACTCGCTGCTGGGCATCATCAACGACATCCTCGACTTCTCGAAGATCGAGGCCGGCAAGCTCGAGATCGAATCCATCGAGTTCGGCCTCGACGCGGTGCTCGAACAGCTCAAGGACACCATCGTCCTGCAGGCCGAACAGAAGGGCATCGAGTTCCTGATCCGCTACGACGTGACCATCCCGCCGGTACTGGTGGGCGACCCGCTGCGCCTCGGCCAGATCATGCTCAACCTGTGCAGCAACGCGGTCAAATTCACCGAGAAGGGCGAGGTCGAACTCGCCTTCCGCTGCATCGAGGCCACCGACACCGACCTCACCCTGCACTTCTCGATCCGCGACACCGGCATCGGCATGACGCCCGAGCTCGTCAGCCGGCTGTTCCAGAAATTCACCCAGGCCGACCAGACCACCACCCGCCGCTTCGGCGGCACCGGCCTCGGCCTCGCCATCAGCAAGCACCTGGTCGAGCTGATGGACGGGCGGATCTGGATCGAGGAATCCGTGCCCGGCAAGGGCACCACGGTGTGCTGCACCGTGCATCTCAAGGTCTCGCCGGAAGCCCAGACCCACCGCCAGCGGCTGGTGGAGAAAGCCGGCCCGCTGCTCGCCGGCATCCACGTGCTAGTGGTGGACGACAACGAGGTGTCCCGGGAGATCGTCGCCGAGATGCTGCGTTTCTTCAACCTGGAAGTCAGCGTCGCCTCCAACGGCCCCACCGCGATGGCCATGCTCCAGGCCGCCGACCCACCCTTCGACATCGTGCTGATGGACTGGCGCATGCCGATGATGAACGGCGACGAAGTCACCCGGCGCATCCAGGCCAACCCGGCGATCCAGCACAAGCCCAAGATCGTGATGATCACCGCCTACGGCCGCGAGGACGTCATCCGCGCCTCCGAGCAGGCCGGCGCCGACGCCTTCCTGGTCAAGCCGGTGTCGCCGTCGATGCTCCTCGACACCATCCTCACCAGCCTCGGCCGCGGGCGCATCCTCGAAGAGCGGCGCACCAGCGCGCTGCGCCCGGGCAGCTGCGACCTGCGCGGCGCGCGCCTGCTGCTGGTGGAAGACAACGACATCAACCGCGAATTCGCCACCGAGCTGCTGCGCAGCATGAACACCGTGGTGGACGCCGCCGTGAACGGCGCCGAAGCCGTCGCGATGGTCCGCGAGCACCACTACGCCGCGGTGCTGATGGACATCCACATGCCGGTGATGGACGGCCTCGAAGCCGCCCGGCAGATCCGCGCCCTGGGCAATCAGCCCGGCGGCCAGCGCTTCCGCGACCTGCCCATCATCGCCATGACCGCCCTGGCGATGGCCCACGACGAGCAGCGCAGCCTCGCCGCCGGCATGAACGACCACATCACCAAGCCTGTCGCCCCCGACCGCCTGCAGGCCGCCCTCGCCCGCTGGCTGCAGATTCCCCAGACCGCCCAGCTCCTGCCCGCCAGTAGCAGCCACCTCGACGACGACCTGCGCCACCTCACCACCATCGACTGCGAGCAGGGCGTGCGCCGCATCGGTGGCGACCAGGGCGCCTACCGCAAGCAGCTCCTGCGCTTCCGGGCCCGCTACGCCGGCGCCGCCGACACCCTCGCCTCGATGATCGACGAGCGCCCCCTGCGGGAAGCCGAGGAGTTCTGCCACGCCCTCAAGGGCGTCTGCGGCAACATCGGCGCCGACGCCCTGTTCGCCTGCGTGACCGACATCGACAACCAGCTCAAGCAGGAGACCCGCCCCGAGCCCGCCGACCTGGCCCGGATGGCCCGGCTGCTGGGCGAGGTGATGGCCGACATCGAGCGCCTCGAAACCCCGCCGGAAGCCGCACCATCCGCCACCAGCATGGGGCCTGCCGAGGCAGGCCAACAGGTGGCACAATTGATCGAATTGCTGGAATCCGACCTGGGCGCTGCCCAGGCGGTCATGACGACGCTGCGCGCAGGCGTCGCCGGCACGGCGGTGGAAACCGTCATCCGCGAGATCGCCGAGAAGCTCGATCTCTTCGAGATCGACGAAGCCATCGCCCTGCTCAAACGCCTGCACGCTGAACTGGCCGGCCCGCCATGAACGACACCCCCGCCGCACCCGCCGACAAGAACCACAAGCCGCGCATCCTCATCGTCGATGACGTGCACGAGAACCTGCACGTGCTGGTCGGCATCCTGCGCAACGAGTTTGCCGTCGTCGTCGCCACCTCCGGCCCCAAGGCCCTCGAGCTGGCCACCCGCCAGCCGGCCCCCGAGCTGATCCTCCTCGACATCCGGATGCCCGGGATGGACGGCTACGAGGTGCTCCACCGCCTCAAGTCCGACCCCGTCACCGCCGACATCCCGGTGATCTTCGTCACCGCCCTGGCCGAAACCGCCGACGAAGCCGTCGGCCTGCGCCTGGGCGCCGCCGACTACGTCACCAAACCGGTGAATCCCGAGCTCCTGCTGCTCCGAGTGCGCAACCAGCTCGAGCTGCGCAGCCACCGCCGCAAGACCGCTGCCGGCAACGGCGCCGAAGCCGTGCTGCGCGCCGAGAAGCCCACCCTGCTGCTGGTGGACGACATCCCCGAAAACCTCCACGGCCTGTCCACAGCGCTTCACGACGACTACCGGATCATGGTCGCCGCCAACGGCCAGCGGGCGGTCGAGCTGGCCACCGGCCCCAATCCGCCCGATCTGGTGCTGCTCGACATCATCATGCCGGGCATGGACGGCTACGAGGTGTGCCGGCGGATCAAATCCAGCCCCAGCGGCGGGCGC
Organism: Zoogloea oryzae; assembly: GCF_030161255.1. Lineage (NCBI taxonomy): Bacteria > Pseudomonadati > Pseudomonadota > Betaproteobacteria > Rhodocyclales > Zoogloeaceae > Zoogloea > Zoogloea oryzae. Next base: position 4,345 of record NZ_BSPX01000034.1, on the reverse strand, counting down.
ATCCCGGTGATCTTCGTCACCGTCGCCGACAGCGTGGTGGACAAGCTCCACGGCTTCTCCATCGGCGCCGCCGACTACATCACCAAGCCCTTCGACATCGACGAAGTGCGCGCCCGGGTCCGCACCCATCTCGATCTCAGCCGCCTCCAGCGCTCCCTCGAACAGCTCATCGAAGAGCGCATGGCCTCGCTCCAGGAAGCCAACGAGGCCCTCGCCGAGAGCAAGGAGAAGTACCGCATCCTGGCCGAGTACTCCCCCAACTGGGAATACTGGATCGACCCCCAGGGCCACTACCTCTACGTCTCGCCGGCCTGCCAGGACGTCTCCGGCTACAGCGCGGTGGATTTCGTCGGCGACCCCGACCTGATGCGCAAGATCATCCACCCGGACGACCTCCCCATCTGGGACGCCCACGACGAACAGCAACCGTCGCCCGACGGCCACCACCTGCCCAACTTCCGCATCCGCGCCCGCGACGGCTCAGAGCGCTGGATCGAGCACATCTGCCAGCCGGTGGTGGACGCCCGTGGGCGCTTCCTCGGCAGCCGCGGCAGCAACCGCGACATCACCAGCCGGGTGCGCGCCGAAGAAGAACTCCACCTGGCCGCCACGGTGTTCGCCACCACCTCCGAGGCGGTGATGGTGATCGACGCCACCAACCGGGTGCTCACCGTCAACCCGGCCTTCACCGAAATCACCGGATTCAGCCAGGAAGAAACCGCCGGCCACGAGCCCGTGATGCTGCCCGCCGACCCCTCCGACCCGGAGCCCTACCGGCACCTGTGGGCGGCGGTCAACAGCACCGGCCGCTGGCAGGGCGAGATCACCAGCCGGCGCAAGGACGGCCGCGAGTTCATCGCCTGGGCCACCGTCAGCACCGTGTACCGTGAGGACGCCTCGGTGCATCGGCGGGTCGTGCTGTTCTCCGACATCACCGAAAAGAAGAAGGTCGACAACCTCATCTGGACCCAGGCCAACTACGACCACCTCACCCGCCTGCCCAACCGCCGCCTGTTCAACGACCGCATGGAGCGCGAGGTGCGCAAGGCCCAGCGCAACGGCACCACGGTCGGCCTGCTGTTCATCGACCTCGACCGCTTCAAGGAGGTCAACGACACCCAGGGCCACGAGATCGGCGACCTGCTCCTCATCGAAGCCGCCAGCCGCATCCGCCAGTGCGTGCGCGACTACGACACCGTGGCCCGGCTGGGCGGCGACGAATTCACCGTGATCCTGTCCGAGCTCCACGGCGGCAGCGAGATCGGCCGGATCGCCCAGGACATCATCGATCGCCTCTCCGAGCCCTTCCTCCTCGCCCACCAGGAACACTTCGTCTCGGCCAGCATCGGCATCGCCGTGTTCCCGGAAGACGGCCTCACCATCAGCGAGCTCATCAAGCACGCCGACCAGGCCATGTACCTCGCCAAGGACGCCGGCCGCGGCTGCTTCCGCTTCTTCACCCGGGCCCTCCAGCAGAGCGCCGAGCAGCGCGTGCGCCTCGCCGGCGAGCTGCGCCGGGCGGTCGAGGCCGAACAGCTCGAGGTCTACTACCAGCCCATCGTCGAGCTCGACACCAACCGCGTCACCAAAGCCGAAGCCCTGCTGCGCTGGAAGCACCCCACCCAGGGCACGGTCAGCCCGGCGGTGTTCATCCCCGTCGCCGAAGACACCGGGATCATCCACGACCTGGGCGACTGGGTCTTCCGCCAGGTCATCCGCCAGGCCCGCCGCTGGCGCGACACCCTCGGTGAAGACTTCCAGGTGAGCATGAACCTGTCACCGGTGCAGTTCAACGTCAGCGGCCCCAGCTGCCGCCAGTGGGCCGAACTCCTCGCCAGCGGCGACCTGCCCGGTGCCAACCTGGTCATCGAGATCACCGAAGGCCTGCTGATGAACACCGAGCCGGGCATCCTCGACATCCTGCTGCGCTTCCGCGACGCCGGCATCGGCGTGGCCATCGACGACTTCGGCACCGGCTACTCGTCGCTCGCCTACCTCAAGAAGTTCGACATCGACGTGCTCAAGATCGACCAGTCCTTCACCCGCAACCTGAGCCCCGACGCCCCCGACTTCGCCCTCTGCGAAGCCATCGTCGTGATGGCCCACAAACTGGGCCTGAAGGTCATCGCCGAAGGCGTCGAGACCGAGCTCCAGCGCGACCTGCTGCGCCAGATCGGCTGCGACTACGCCCAGGGCTACCTGTATTCCCGCGCGGTGCCGGCCGACCAGTTCGAAGCCTTCTGCCGCGCCTGAGCAGCCCGCCCGCCGCCCCGGCGTGCCACAATCCGCGCCGCCTCCCCGTTTTTCGATTGCCGCCCGTGATCACCCTCCTGCACACCGCCGACTGGCAGATCGGCAAGCTCTTCGGCCAGTTCGACCCCGATGACGCGGCCCTCCTCGCCGAAGCCCGCTTCGCCGCAGTCGAACGCCTCGCCCGCCTCGCCACCGACCACCGGGTCGACGCCGTGCTCGTCGCCGGCGACGTGTTCGACGCTCAGGGCGTCACCGACCGCACGATCTACCGCCTGTTCAACGCCATGGCCGGCTTTGCCGGGCCGTGGGTGATGATCCCCGGCAACCACGACGCCGGCCTCGCCGAATCGGTATGGACGCGCGCCGCCCGGCTCGGCGCCATCCCCGCCAACGTCCACGTGTGCCTGCAGCCCGCGCCGCTCGTCGTCGCCGGGCTGGCGATCCTCCCGGCGCCGCTCACCCAGCGCATCACCCACGCCGACCTCACCGAATGGTTCGCCAGCGCCGAAACGCCCGTGGGCCTGCCGCGCATCGGCCTCGCCCACGGCAGCGTGCAGGGCCTGCTGGCCGACGGCATCGACTCCTCCAACCCCATCGCCGCTGGCCGCGCGGCCCAGGCCCGCCTCGACTACCTGGCCCTGGGCGACTGGCACGGCACCCGCCGGGGCGATGAACGCTGCTGGTACGCCGGCACCCCCGAGACCGACCGCCACCGCGCCAACGACTCCGGCCAAGCCCTGCTCGTCCGCCTTGCCGGCCCCGGCGCGCTGCCCGAAGTCACCCCCGTCGCCACCGGCCAGTACCGCTGGCTGAGCGAAACCATCGACCTGCAGGTGCCCACCGACCTCGACGCCGCCCTCGAACGCATCGACGCCTTCGGTCCGGCCGACGTGGTGCAGATCAGCGTCACCGGCCAGACCGACCTCGCCGGCCACCGCCGCCTGCAGGACGCCGTCGCCCGGGCCGGCGGCAAGGCCCGCAGCCTCAGCGCCGATCTCGATGCCCTGCGCCTCGAACCCACCGACGCCGACATCGCCGCCCTCGACGCCGACGGCTACCTGGGCGACGTGATCGCCGAGCTGGGTGCCGACCTCAAGGCCCGCCCCGACGGCCCTGCCCGGGACGCCCTGGCCCTGCTGGCCGGTTTTCTTGCCGACGACCGGAGCGCCGCCCGATGAAACTCACCCGCCTGCGCGTCGAGCAGCTCCGTCAGTTCCGCCAGCCGCTGGAGATCACCGGCTTCGAGCCCGGCCTCAACGTGTTCACCGGCCCCAACGAAGCCGGCAAGAGCACCCTCGTCGCCGCCATCCGCGCCGCCTTCTTCGAGCGGCACCGCTCGAAAAGCGTCGATGACCTGCAGCCCTGGGGCGACAGCAGCGCCGCGCCCACCATCGAGCTGGATTTCACCCTCAACGGCCAGCCCTGCCGGCTCACCAAGCGCTTCCTCGGCCGTGCCCGCTGCGACCTGCAGCTGGGCGCCCGCCACTTCGACGGCGCCGACGCCGAGGACCAGCTGGCCGAACTCCTCGGCTTCCAGTTCGCCCAGAAAGGCAGCAGCAAGAGCGAGCACTGGGGCATCCCCGGCCTGCTGTGGATCACCCAGGGCACCGCCCAGTCCATCGCCGAGCCGGTCAGCCACGCCGCCGGCCACCTCAACCGGGTGCTCGGCCAATCGCTCGACCACTCCCTCGGCGAAGTCGCCAGCAGCCGCGGTGACGCCATCCTCGCCAAGGTCGAGGCCGCCCGCAACGAGCTGCTCACGCCGGCCGGCGGCCGTCCCCGCGGCCCCTTCGCCGACGCCGAAAGCCAGGTGGCGGCCCTCGAAACCCGCCTCGCCGAACTCGACAGCGCCATCGCCAGCTACTGCCGGCAGGTGGACAAGCTCGCCGCCCTGCGCCGCGAGCACCGCGCCGAAGAAGCCGAGCAGCCCTGGCTCGGCTTCCGCGCCCAGGCCCGGGATGCCGCCGAACGCCTCGCCGCCATCCAGGACGTGGAGCGCGATCTCACCGCCGCCCGCCAGCAGGCCGGCCAGTTCGACGAGCGCATCCGCCTGCTGCGCCAGCAGCTCGACACCCTCGCCCGCCAGGAAGAC
>NZ_BSPX01000033.1:0-50602 GCF_030161255.1 Zoogloea oryzae | reverse complement strand
TCGCCGCAGCGCCCGTCCCGGCGCCGGTCAAGCCTGCGGCCACCCCGGTGGCTCCGCCCGCGCCGACGCCTGTCGCCAAGCCGGTCGCGCCTGCGCCTGTCGCCGTGGCCCAGGCACCGGTCGTCAAGGAAGAGCCCAAGCCCGCCAAGCGCCCCGAGCCCAAGGACGAAACGCCGGCGCAGGCCGCCGCCATCACCAAGTCCGTCCAGAGCTGGGCGACCTCCTGGTCCCGGAAGGACGTCAAGGGCTATCTCGGCCACTACGCCAAGGATTTCGAGCCGCCCAAGGGCCTGAACCGCAAGGCCTGGGAAGAAGAACGCAACCAGCGCCTGACCAAGCCGGGTGACATCGAGGTCAACCTCGAGAACGTCAAGGTCGTCAGCGTATCCGGCGATCGCGCAACAGTGAAACTTCGTCAGCACTATCGCTCGGCCAACTTGTCCACCTCGTCGAACAAGACACTCAATCTTGTCCTTCAGGATGGCAAATGGGTGATTCAACAGGAGCGGGTTGGCGGTTGATGCAACGATTGCAGTCTGCGTTGCGCAGAGGGCTGGCACTGCTCGCAGTGTGCAGCCCTCTTCTGGCATTGGGTGCCGGCGAAGCACCCGCGCGCGGCAATGATCCCGACGCAGCGCTGGGCGCCGTGTTCCAGGACATCGAACGGAGTCGTCTCGGCAGCGCCCTCGAAAAAGTCGACGCGCTGATCACTGCCTACCCCAACTTCCGCCTTGCCCACCTGATCCGCGGCGACCTGCTGCTCGCCCGCGCCCGGCCGCTGGCTACCTTCGGCAATCAGCCCGACGCACCGGCCGACAAGCTCGCCGACCTGCGCGAGGAAGCCGTCGCCCGCCTCAAGGCCTACCGCAACCGGCCGCCCAGCAACTACGTGCCCCGCTACCTGCTCCAGATGGAACCCGAGCAGAAGTACGCCATCGTGGTGGACACCCAGCGCGCCCGGCTTTACATCTACCAGAACGACAACGGTCGCCCGCGCTTCGTGGCCGATTACTACATCAGCCACGGCAAGCTCGGCGCCGAAAAGCTGCGCGAGGGCGACAAGCGCACGCCGGTTGGCGTGTACCACGTGACCGCCAACCTGCCGCGCCAGAAGCTCTCCGATTTCTACGGCAACGGCGCCTTCCCGATCAGCTACCCCAACGAGTGGGATCGCCAGCAGGGCCGCGACGGCCACGGGATCTGGCTGCACGGCACTCCCAGCGACACCTATTCCCGCCCGCCCCGCGCCTCCGATGGCTGCGTGGTGCTCACCAACCGCGATCTCGACGCCCTCGCCAGCTACCTGCAGATCGGCCTGACGCCGGTCATCATCAGCAACACGGTCGAATGGCTGAGCGTTGACGACTGGGCCGCCGAACGCTCGGCGCTCAACAAGCAGATCGAAAGCTGGCGCAAGGATTGGGAGAGCCGCGATGTGAATCGCTACCTCGCCCACTACTCGAAGAACTTCCGCAACAACGAAGGCGGGTACGACCGCTGGGCCGAGCAGAAGAAGGCCGTCAATGCCAGCAAGAGCTGGATCAAGGTCCAGCTCGACAAGGTGAGCGTCTTCCGCAGCCCCGGCAAGCAGGATCTCGTCGTGGTCACCTTCGAGCAGGATTACCGCAGCAACAACCTCTCCAACGTCCTCAAGAAGCGCCAGTACTGGCTGAAGGAAGGCGGACGCTGGAAGATTGTCTACGAAGGTTTCGCCTGATCCGCTGCCCCACCCCGGCAGCGCCCTTCCCTTCCCAACAGGAACGCCCATCCATGAAGAAGATTCTGCTTGCCGTTGCGCTCGCCAGCCAGGCCCTGATCGCTGCCGCCGCCAATCCGCTGGTCGAGATGAAGACCAGCGCCGGCACCATCGTGCTCGAGCTCTACCCGGAGAAGGCCCCCAAGACGGTCGCCAACTTTCTCGAATACGCCAAGAGCGGCTTCTACGATGGGCTGATCTTCCACAGGGTCATCGACGGCTTCATGATCCAGGGCGGTGGCATGAACGCCAAAATGGAAGAAAAGGCCACCCGCGCGCCGGTTGAAAACGAAGGCAAGAACGGCCTCAAGAACGACGCCGGCACCATCGCCATGGCCCGCACCCAGGATCCGAACTCCGCCACCGCGCAGTTCTTCATCAACCTCGAGAACAACCGCCCGCTCAACTATCCGTCGCCGGATGGCTTTGGCTATGCGGTGTTCGGCAAGGTCACCGACGGCATGGACGTGGTGCGCAAGATCGGCAAGGAGCCGACCACCACCCGCGGCTTCCACCGTGACGTCCCGGCCACGCCGATCCTCATCCAGTCCGTCCGCCAGCTGCCCGAAAAGCAGGCCAAGTAAAACCCATCCCCTTTCCCACAGGAGCACCTCATGGCTGTCAAACTCACCACCAACCACGGCGACATCGTCATCGAACTCGACGCCGAAAAGGCCCCGGAAACCGTCAAGAACTTCCTCGCCTACGTCGAGGCCGGCCACTACGACAACACCATCTTCCACCGCGTGATCAACGGATTCATGATCCAGGGCGGCGGTTTCGAGCCCGGCATGAAGCAGAAGGCCACCCAGGCACCGATCAAGAACGAAGCCAACAACGGCCTGAAGAACGACATCGGCACCATCGCCATGGCCCGCACCCAGGATCCGCACTCCGCCACCGCCCAGTTCTTCATCAACGTGGGCGACAACGACTTCCTCAACTTCAAGGCCGAGAACATCCAGGGTTGGGGCTACTGCGTCTTCGGCAAGGTCTCCGCAGGCATGGACGTGGTCGAGAAGATCAAGGGTGTGAAAACCGGCAACGCCGGCTTCCACCAGGACGTGCCGAAGGAAGACGTGGTCATCCAGCGCGCTGAAGTGGTCTGATCGACGAGGCGGGGCGAACGACGCATGCACATCCATTTCATCTCCGATCTGCATCTGAGCGCCGATCGCCCTACCCTCACCGCGCTCTTCGAGCGCTACCTCGCCGGCCCGGCCCGGGCCGCGAGCCGCCTGTACATCCTCGGCGATCTTTTCGAATACTGGGCCGGTGACGACGATCTGGACGACCCGCTGGCGGCCCGCGTCGCCAGCCAACTCGCCGCCCTTGCCGATGCCGGCACGCAGGTCTTCTTCATGCCGGGCAACCGGGATTTCCTGATCGGCGCCGATTTCTCCAGCCGCGCCCGGCTCACGCTGCTGCCCGATCCAACCCCGATTTCCCTCGATGGCCAGCCGGCCCTCCTGTGCCATGGCGACAGTCTGTGCACCGACGACCTCGCCTACCAGGCCTTCCGCCAGCAGGTGCGCAATCCGGCGTGGCAGGCCCAGTTCCTCACGCAATCGCTGGCCGTGCGCAAGCAGATCATCGCCGGCGTGCGCATGAAGAGCGAGGAAGCCAAATCCGGGAAGGCCGCGGCGATCATGGACGTCAACGCCGATGCTGTCGCCGCCCTCCTCCGGGAGCACGACTTCCCGCGCCTCATCCACGGCCACACCCACCGCCCGGCGGTGCATTCCATCGACGTGGACGGCCACGCCTGCGAGCGCTGGGTGCTCGCCGACTGGCAGGACGACCAGGGCGAAGTCCTGGTCTGGGGCGACGGGCAACTCAGCCGCCAGGCCCTGAAATGAAAAACGGCGCCGATCAGGGCGCCGTTTCTCTTTGGCCAGACGGGCAAATCAGACGTCGAGCTTGGCCAGCCCCCGGGCCAGATCGGCCTTCAGGTCTTCGATCGCCTCGAGGCCGACCGCAACCCGCAGCAGGCTTTCGCGGATGCCCGAGGCTTCACGGGCTTCCGGCGAGATCCGGCCGTGGGTGGTGGACGCCGGATGGGTCAGGGTCGTCTTGGTGTCGCCGAGGTTGGCGGTAATCGAGACGACTCGGGTCGAATCCACCACCGTCCAGGCTTCTTCGCGGCCGCCCTTTACCTCGAAGCTCACGATCGCCCCGCCACTACGCTGCTGACGCTTGGCCAGATCGTACTGGGCGTGGGACGGCAGGCCCGGATAGAACACTCGCGCCACCTGCGGCTGAGCCTCCAGCCAGGTGGCCAGCTCCAGTGCGCTGGCGGATTGTGCCGCCATGCGGATCTTAAGGGTTTCCAGCCCCTTCAGGATCACCCAGGCGTTGAACGGCGAGATGCACGGGCCGGCCGTACGCAGGAACTTCAACACCTCGTCCACCAGCACCTTGCTGCCGCACACCGCGCCGCCCAGCACCCGGCCCTGGCCGTCGAGATACTTGGTGGCCGAATGGATCACCAGATCGGCACCAAGCTTGAGCGGCTGCTGCAGCGCCGGCGAGCAGAAGCAGTTGTCCACCGCCAGCAGCGCCTTCGATTCATGGGCGATGGCCGCCACCGCGGCGATATCGACCAGCTCGGTGAGGGGGTTGGACGGCGACTCGATGAAGAACATCTTCGTAGAAGGCGTCACCGCCGCGCGGTAGGCCTCCAGATCCGTGGCGGGCACGAAGGTGGAGGTGATGCCGAAGCGCGACAGGATGTTGCCGAACAGCTGCTGGGTGGCGCCAAACACGCCGCGGGACACAACCACGTGATCCCCGGACGACAGCAGCGCCATCACCGCGGACATGATCGCCGCCATGCCGGAGGCTGTCGCGATGCACGCCTCAGCACCTTCCAGCGCCGCCAGACGCTGCTGCATCGCGGTGACCGTCGGGTTGGTGAAGCGGGCGTAGACGTTGCCCTCTTCCTCGCCGGAAAAGCGCGCAGCCGCCTCGGCCGCGCTATTGAAGACGAAGCTCGAGGTGAGGTACAGCGCCTCGGAGTGCTCGTTGAACTGGCTGCGCTCAATCCCGGCGCGGATCGCCAGCGTGTCCGGATCGAGGCCCAGGATCGGGTCGTTGCTCAACTTTCGCTCCGGGAAACGAGGTTCAGGTCCATCTGACCGCCGCCGTCCTCCGACACCGGCTTGCTAGCCGCGTCGTTGCGCTGGTTCTCGACGCCCGACAGGTACTCATCGGTGACGTCGCCGGTCACGTAGCAGCCGTCGAAACAGGAGGTCTCGAACATCGAGATGGACGGGTTGATCGCCTGAACGGCCGCCTTGAGATCGTCGAGATCCTGGTAGATCAGCGCATCGGCGCCGATCTCGCGGCAGATTTCCTCTTCGGTGCGGTTGCTGGCGATCAGCTCGTTCTTGCTCGGCATGTCGATGCCGTACACGTTGGCGTAGCGCACCGGGGGCGCCGCCGAGGCCATATAGACCTTGGTCGCACCGGCATCGCGGGCCATCTGGACGATCTCGCGGCTGGTGGTGCCACGCACGATGGAATCATCCACCAGCAACACGGCCTTGCCCTTGAATTCCTGCTGAATGGTATTGAGCTTCTGGCGCACGGATTTCTTGCGGATCTCCTGGCCTGGCATGATGAAGGTCCGGCCGATGTAGCGGTTCTTCACGAAGCCTTCGCGGTACGGCACGTTCAGGTGATGGGCCATTTCCATCGCCGACGGACGGCTGGAATCGGGGATCGGGATCACCACGTCGATCTTCAGGTGCGGCATCGTGGAGCGCAGCTTGTGGGCCAGGAACTCGCCCATCTTGATCCGCGCGTCGTACACCGAGATGCCGTCGATCAGCGAATCGGGACGGGCCAGATAGACGAACTCGAACATGCACGGGGCCAGCACGGTGTGGCCGGCACACTGGCGGCTATGGAAGCGGCCTTCGGTGTCGATCAGGATCGCCTCGCCCGGCGCCACGTCGCGCACCAGCTTGAAACCCATCACGTCGAGGGCGACGCTCTCGGAGGCGACCAGCCACTCGGTGCCGTTGGCCGTGTCATTGCGCCCGATCACCAGCGGGCGGATGCCGTAGGGATCGCGGAAGGCCAGGAGGCCGGTGCCGGAGATCATCGCCACGGTGGCGTAGGCGCCCCGGCAGCGGCGGTGCACGCCGGCCACCGCGGTGAAGACGGTCTCTTCATCCAGGCGGAAGCTCTTGGCGGCGGCCTGCAGCTCGTGCGCGAGCACGTTGAGCAGCACCTCGGAGTCGGAGTTGGTGTTGATGTGCCGGAGATCCGACAGGAACATCTCCCGCTTCAGCTCTTCCGAGTTGGTGAGGTTGCCGTTGTGGGCCAGCATCAGGCCGAACGGCGAGTTCACGTAGAAAGGTTGCGCTTCGGCAGCGGCCGAGGCCGAGCCAGCGGTCGGGTAGCGCACGTGGGCGATGCCCCAGTTGCCGGGGAGATCGCGCATGTTGCGGGTACGGAACACATCCCGCACCAGGCCGGAGCCCTTGTGCATGTGGAAGCGCCCGTCCTGCGAAGTCGCAATGCCAGCGGCGTCCTGCCCGCGGTGCTGAAGCACCTGCAGGCCGTCATAAAGAAGCTGATTGACGGGTGTCGTCGCTACTACGCCCAGAATCCCACACATTTCAAACCACCTATCGGTATCGAAGTCTTTTTGCCAACGGCTCAGGGAGCCAGGGTCGGGAAGCGGTCACGGCGGTCTCGAGGGGCGCCGACAGGCTGGCCTCCCGCCACCACGCTTCCTTTGCGAAGCCGCCGATGCCGACGAGCAACGCCATTGCAAACACGATCAGACCGCCCCTCACCGCGCCGAAGCACGCCCCGAGGAAACGGTCGGCAATCCCGAGGCCGGCTGCGCGAATCAGTTCGCTCAGCATCCAGCGCAGGATCGCCACAAGAATGAGTACGACAACAAAAATGAGCAGAAATGCCACCGGCCCCTGCAGCAGCGGCTCCTTCACCCAGTTCGCCACCAGCGGCTGAAGCTCGGGCATGAAGGACTTCGCCACCATGAAAGCCAGCAGCCAGGCGCCCAGCGCGACGATCTCGGAGATCAGCCCCCGCCAGAAACCCAGCAATGCAGACAGGCCGACGAGGCCGATGAACGCGTAATCCAGTCCGGTCAAGGCGTGTCACGTCCAGGGCTACTTGGCCGCCACGGATGCCTGCACGCCCAGAATCTTCTGGATGCGCGCAGCCGCCTTGTCGGCCGCAGCCTTGTTCGGGAACGGGCCCGCGCGAACGCGCACCTTGTCACCCACGGTTTCGACGTATGAAGGATAGCCCTCGGCCTTAAGCTTTGCGCGCAACTGGGCCACGTTGCCCGCCTCGCGATAGGCACCGAGGGACAGCACGTGAGGCTTGACCGCCTCGTCCTTGGGGCTCGCTCCCATCAGCAGCGCCTTGGCGCGCTCGGCGTCGGCCTGAGCCTTCTCGCGCTCCCGCTCCTTCTGCTCCTTTTCCTTCTGCTTGGGATCAGGCTTCGGCGGTTCGGGCTTCTTGGGCTCCGGCTTGGCTTCGGGCTTCGGCTCAGGCTTCCGGGGCTCGGGCCTGGCGATCTCGGCCTTGGGAGGATCGACCTTGCGCGGCGGCGGGATGAGCTCCTCGCCCGGCTTGAAGACAGGGCTGCCTGCCTCCGGCTCGGACTTGCGGCCGGTCTGGGGCTTCTCTTCAACCACCGGCTCGGTGCTCTCCTCGGCAATCACGCCGGCCACGGGCTGGCTGGGCGCCGGCGCCTTGCCAGCGATCACGCGGGACGTGAAGTTGCTGCCTTCCTGGCTGGGAATGCGGATCTGCACGTCCTGGGACGGCGGACGCGGCTCGTGGTCCATGACCATCGGCAACACGATGGCTGCAGCCAGCGCCAGCGCGGCGGAACCCACCAGGCGGCGCCGGGCTCGTTTTTTCAGGTCGATCTGGGAATCGTTGTCGGCCATTCTTGCTGCAACACCTATTGCGACGACTTCCGGGCGGCCATCACATCAGCCACGGTCAGGAAGGAGCCAAAGACTACGATTCTATCACCCTCGGCCGCACGACCCGCTGCGACCTCGTACGCACTTGCGGGCGAAGGATATTCGGCGATGTCGCCATTCACGCCAACCTCCCGCAGGATCTCGGCGAGCCGGGCGGCCGGGAGCCCCCGCGGACCGGGCAGCGTGGCGAGTAGCCAGTGATCGACCCGATCACGCAGCAGACGCACCACGCCCGCCACATCCTTGTCGCCCAGCATGCCCAGCACCGCCCAGGTTTCCGGGAAGAAGCCCATGCTCGCCAGGTTCTCGTTGAGCACGCCGGCAGCCTGGGGGTTGTGGGCCACGTCGAAGACCACCGCCGGACGACCCGGCATGACCTGGAAGCGTCCGGGCAGCTCCACCAACATGAAACCCTGGCGGATGGCCTGCATCGGAACCGGCAGGATGTCGCGCACGGCCTCGCAGGCGGCCATCACGGCAGCCGCATTGAGGAGCTGGTTGGTGCCGCGCAAGGCCGGATAGGCCAGCCCGCCACGGCGGCTTCCGCCGGCCGTCCAGAAGGCCCATTGATTCTGATCGCCCGCAAAGCCGAAGTCGCGGCCGCTCACCTGAAGCTTCGCGCCAATGGCTTCAGCGTGATCGATGAGGGACTGGGGCGGCATGGGATCACTGCAGATCGCCGGCTTGCCGGGACGGAAGATCCCCGCCTTCTCGAAACCGATGGCCTCGCGGGTATCCCCCAGGAAATCCATGTGATCCATGGCCACGCTGGTGACGATGGAGCAGTCGGGCTCGAACACGTTGACCGCATCCAGCCGGCCGCCCAGCCCCACCTCGAGGATGATCGCGTCGAGGCCGGCATGGCTGAAAGCAGCCCAGGCGGCCAGGGTGCCGTGCTCGAAATAGGTGAGCGGCGTTTCGCCCCGGGCGCGCTCGACTTCGGCGAAGGCGTCGACGAGCACCGCATCGCTGGCGTCGCGCCCATCGATGCGGACGCGCTCGTTGTAGCGCAGCAGGTGCGGCGAAGTGTACAACCCAACCCGCTTGCCGGCCGCGAGCAGCACAGCTTCGAGCAGCGCGCAGGTCGAGCCCTTGCCGTTGGTGCCACCGATGATGAACACCGGGCAGGTTTGCGGAAGATTCAGCGCGTCACGAACGGTACGCACGCGATCCAGACCGAGCTGGATCGCCTGGCCGTGGCGGGCCTCAAGGAGGCCCAGCCAGCCATCGAGAGTTTCAGGCAACTGCATGTCAGGCGGCGGAGCGGACCGACGCTTGTCGCGTCAGCAGGGTGAGGAGTTCGGCGAGACGGTCGCGCAGTTCACGACGGTCGATGATCATGTCGATGGCGCCCTTCTCGAGGAGGAACTCGGAGCGCTGGAAGCCCGGGGGCAGCGTCTCCCGCACCGTCTGCTCGATCACGCGGGGGCCGGCAAAGCCGATCAACGCGCCGGGTTCGCCAATCACCAGATCGCCCATGAAGGCGAAACTGGCCGACACACCGCCCATCGTCGGATCGGTGAGCAGCGTGATGAAGGGCAGCTTGCGCTCCGACAGCAGGGTGATGCCGGCGGTGGTCTTGGCCATCTGCATCAGTGAGAACAGGCCTTCCTGCATCCGCGCGCCGCCCGAGGCGGTCACGCAGATGAAAGGCAGGCGCTGCTCGACCGCAGCCTTCACGCCACGGATGAAACGCTCGCCGACGACCGAGCCCATCGAACCACCGAGGAACTCGAACTCGAAGCAGGCGATCACGACCGGCACGGTCTTGATGGCGCCCTGCACCACCACGAGGGCGTCGGACTCTTCGGAATCGGCATTGGCTGCAGCGAGACGATCCGGGTAACGCTTGGAATCCTTGAACTTGAGCGGATCGATCGGCACGACTTCGGCGCCGATCTCGAACTGGCCTTCGGGATCGAGCAGCAGCTCAATCCGCTGGCGGGCCCGGATGCGCTGGTGATGGCCGCACTTGGGGCAGACGTTGAGGTTGCTCTCGAGGTCGGAACGGTACAGCACCGCCTCACAGGCCGGGCACTTGCTCCACAGGCCTTCGGGGATCGCCTTGCGGCCCGACGGAGCGTCGCGCTTGATCTTCGGCGGCAGCAGCTTCTTCAACCAGCTCATCAGCGCTCTCCTGCGTTATCCATGGCCGTGCGGATGCCGCGCAGGAAGGCGGTGACCTTCGCCGGGGCTTCTTCGCGGCTGCTCTGTTCGATTTCCTCGATGATCCGGCTGCCGATCACCACGGCGTCGGCGAGGCTGGCGATGCGCGCGGCGGTGGCCGCATCACGGATGCCAAAGCCCACGCCCACCGGCATGCCGACCTTCTCGCGGATCACCGGGATGCGCCGGGCGACCTCGTCCAGATCGAGGGTGGCGGAGCCCGTCACGCCCTTGAGCGAGACGTAATAGATGTAGCCACTGCCCACCGCCGCCACGTCGGCGAAACGCTGTTCGGTTGATGTGGGTGCCAGCAGGAACACCGGATCAAGCCCAGCGGCGCGGCAGACCTCGGCAAAGGTGACGCACTCCTCGGGCGGATAATCGACCACCAGCACGCCATCGACGCCGGCTTCGGATGCCGCCTTGGCAAAGGCTTCCAGGCCCATCGCCTCGATCGGGTTGGCGTAGCCCATCAGCACGATGGGGGTCTGGTCGCCGGTGGCGCGGAAGGCGCGAACCATATCAAGCACCTTGCGGGTGCTCATGCCCGCCGCCAGGGCCCGCTCGGAGGCACGCTGGATGGTCGGGCCGTCGGCCATCGGATCGGAGAAGGGAACACCCAGTTCGATGATGTCGGCGCCGCCGGCCACCAGGGCCTGCATCAGCGGCAGCGTCATTTCGGGTGCGGGATCGCCAGCGGTGATGAACGGAATGAGCGCCTTGCGCCCTTCGCCAGCCAGCCGCTTGAAGGTTTGTTGGATTGTGGACATGGATCGTATGAATGGTCAGCGGCCCCGCCAGACCAGCTGGCGGGGCCGTGAAGATCAGAACTGGATGCCGGATTTCTCGGCGACGGTGTGCATATCCTTGTCGCCGCGGCCAGAAAGATTGACCAGCAGGACTTTGTCCTTCGGCAGGGTCGGGGCGAGCTTGGCCGCATAGGCCAGGGCGTGGGACGACTCGAGCGCCGGGATGATGCCTTCGAAACGGCACAGGTCGTGGAAGGCCTGCAGGGCTTCTGCGTCGGTGATCCCGACGTACTCGGCGCGGGCGCTGTCCTTCAGCCAGGCGTGCTCGGGGCCGACGCCCGGGTAGTCGAGGCCGGCGGAAATCGAGTGGGTCTCGATGATCTGGCCGTCTTCGTTCTGCAGCAGGTAGGTGCGATTGCCGTGCAGCACGCCGGGGCGCCCGGCCGACAGGGAGGCCGCATGGAAGCCGCTGTCGATACCGCTACCGGCCGCCTCGACGCCCACCAGACGCACGTCGGCGTGCTCGATATACGGATGGAAGATGCCCATCGCGTTGGAGCCACCGCCCACGCAGGCGATCACGTAATCCGGCTGACGCCCGGCGAGTTCGGGCATCTGCTCGATGCACTCCTTGCCGATGACCGTCTGGAAATCACGCACCATCATCGGATAAGGGTGCGGGCCGGCGACGGTGCCGATGATGTAGAAGGTGTTGCCGATGTTGGTGACCCAGTCGCGCATCGCCTCGTTGAGGGCGTCTTTAAGCGTCTTGGAGCCGCTCTCGACGGGCACCACGGTGGCGCCCAGGAGCTTCATCCGATAGACGTTGGCGGCCTGGCGGCGCACGTCTTCGGAGCCCATGTACACCACGCACTCCATCCCGTAGCGGGCCGCCACGGTGGCCGTGGCCACGCCGTGCTGGCCGGCGCCGGTCTCGGCGATCACCCGCGGCTTGCCCATCCGCCGGGCGAGCATCGCCTGGCCGATACAATTGTTAACCTTGTGGGCGCCGGTGTGGTTGAGGTCTTCGCGCTTGAGATAGATCTGCGCGCCCCCGAGCAGGCCCGACCAGCGCTTGGCGTGGTAGATCGGGCTCGGGCGGCCGACGTAGTGCTTGAGTTCGTATTCGAACTCGGCGACGAAGGCGGGGTCGTTCTGGGCCGCTTCGTAGGCCTGCCGAAGTTCGGTCAGCGCCGGGATCAGGGTCTCCGCGACGAACACGCCACCATAAGGGCCGAAATGGCCCCGTGCATCGGGTAGATCGTAGGGGGCATCAGCCATGTGCATTTTGGACTCCGGCAACAAATTCGGTGATACGGGCGGCATCCTTGATTCCCTTGGCCGCTTCCACGCCGCTCGAGACATCCACCGCCCACGGGCGGACACGTCGGACAGCCTCGGCCACGTTGCCGGCATTGAGACCGCCGGAGAGGATCAGGGGCAAGGGCAGCCCGGAAGGGATGAGCGACCAATCGAAGGTTTCGCCACCACCGCCATAGCCTTCCACGAACGCATCCAGCAGCAAACCCTGGGCCTTCGGGAAGGAAGCCGCGTATTTTAACAGATCGAACCCCTGCCGCATCCGCGCCGCCTTGATGTAGGGCCGACCAAAGCCGACGCAGTCTTCCTCGCGCTCGTCGCCGTGAAACTGCAGAAGCTGCAGCGGCACGGTTTTCAATGCATTTTCGACGTAGTCCCACCCCGCATTGACGAAAAGCCCGACGACCGTCACAAAGGGCGGCACGAGGCGCGCCAGCTCGGCGGCACGCTCGAAATCCACGAAACGGGGGCTCGGCGGGTAGAAAACGAAACCGATCGCATCGGCGCCGGCTTCAACGGCGGCACGAACGTCTTCCTCGCGGGTCAGACCGCAAATCTTGATTCGGGTGCGATGCACGTTCAGGGAAGCAGCAGTTGGGGAGCCGCGATGATACGCCCCCCGCCCGGCAGCGGCCACCGCGGCGGATACTCGACACCGCACAGGTAGAGGCCATCCGGCGCGAAGGTTGGCGCCGCGATCGTCCGGTTGCGCGCCGCCAGGAGCTCACTCATCCAGCCCACGGGCTTTCGCCCCATACCCACGTAGACCAGCGACCCGACCAGATTGCGGATCATGTGATGCAGGAAGGCGTTGGCGTGGAAATCAAAGCACACCACATCACCCCGCCGCTCCACCTCGACAGAATGAATCAGGCGAACGGGTGACCTGGCCTGGCATTCCGCCGCACGGAAAGAGGTGAAATCGTGCTCACCGATCAGGCAACTCGCCGCCTCGCGCATCGCAACCACGTCGAGGTCACCGTGAGTCCAGCCGACCCGCCCACCCAGCAGGGCCGGACGCACCCGCCGATTGAGCAGCACATAGCGATACCGGCGGGATTCGGCACTGAAGCGCGCATGGAAATCATCATCGACCTCCACCGCCCACAGCACCCCGATGCTTGCCGGCAGATGGCTATTCACGCCGCGAACCCAGGCCTCAAGGGGGCGACGGGCCGAGGTATCGAAGTGCGCAACCTGGGTTGTGGCATGAACGCCCGTATCTGTGCGTCCCGCGCAGACGAGCTGCACCGGCTCAAGGGCGATCTTCCGGAGCGCGATCTCGAGGGTGTCCTGCACCGTGCGTCCGTGGCGCTGGGTCTGCCAACCTTCAAACGCGTTGCCGGCGTATTCGATACCGATCGCGACCCTCACAGGCTCGCTCCAAAGACGATTGCCGTCGTCAGCGCTGCCATCACCAGCCAGTCCGACCAGCGCAGCGCGGCATGCTCCACCAAAAGTGGCTCGATCGCCCCATCAAACCGGGGCGCATCCAGCAAGGCCCGCCATCCGCCTTCCGGCGGCGACTCGACGTAACGAAAGACCAGCAACAGCCGAACGGCCAGGCGCTCGACGGACAAACCAAGCAGGGCCAGCGGTGCCGCCAGCACCATCAAACCAGACACCATTGCGCGCTCACCCGTCCGCTCCAGGAGCACCGCCACAAGCATCACGACGATCGCGAGACGAAGACAGTGCTGGACTGCCAGGGCTGCACCCTCCCAGGTGGGCCCCGCACGACCTGCCCAGGGGGCCATCGCCTCACCCGGCGTAAAGAAAGCAAAGAGAATCACGAGAACCAACATGAGAACGCGAACCCGCCGCAGCAAGCGCCGGGCCTTTGCCGGAGCAAGCCAGAGCGAAGCCACCAAAACGACAAGCCCGAAACCCCACAACGCGGGACCTCGGGCAAGCTGGGAGAATACAACCAACGAAACCCAGAACACGATTCGCGTCGCCGGGTGAAAAAGCGTATGCACCAGAGCAGGTGAAAGGCCAAGGGGGCTGTCACCAGCCCCCTTTTTCAATCAGGAGAGACGGGCAAGAATCACGCGCGCCTCATCTTGCTGGCGCCCCGACCCTTCCCGAAGGACTTCCTCAACCAGTTCCCGCGCGCCGTCCTTGTCACCCATCTCTTCGTAGGCACGGGCCAGTTCGAGCTTGGTGGCAACTTCCTGCTGCAGATCGAGATCAAGAGGCGGCTCGGTCGGCGGCCCTGCATCAGGCAGCTCTGGGGGAGGCAGCTTGAAGTCGAGGTTGGTGGAGCTCATTTCGGCCGAAAGCGGCTTGCCCACGCCCTTGGTGTCGGCCTTGTCGTCGAGTTCGAAATCGAAATCGAGCAGGCTGCTATCGAAGCTGGTGCGCTCCAGATCCACCGTTGCCGAATCCACCGGCTCGCGTAGCGCATCCTCAGCGAGCGTCGCGGTGAGATCCACATCGACCGTCGAATCGCCCGACTCCGCGTTGGTTTCTCCGAATTCGGAGCTCAACTCGAAATCGAGATCACTCGGGTCAGGCAGGTTGAAATCGCTGGAAAGACGCTGGGGGCGCGTCGAGGTGGACTCGAGATCGCGTGCCATGGCATCGCCTGCCACCAACGTCGAGCCCATTGCGCCGACGGACTGATCGAAGCCAAGATCAAAATCCAGACCGCTGCTGGAAGTCGGGGAACTGCTGTTGAGCGCAACAGTGCGGGCGCTGTTCGCGTCGTCGCCCGAGTTCAGATCGAGATCGAAGTCCAGTACGGCCGGTTCGATACGTGCGGGTTCGGAGGGCTGATGGGTGTCACTGACAGCCCGATCGATGTCCTCCATGCTCGTATATTGATTGAGATCGCCAGGCAGCGCCCAGGTGTCCTTCAGCTGGGAAGGCGACTCAAGGGGATCTTCGCCAGCGGGCGCAAGCGGTAGCGGCTCATTGGCCATGAACGCCGGGGCCAGCGCCGGGGTGCGGGCTGCGCCAGCCTGCACGAAACCAGTCGCGGCTGCGCTGACACCAGCAACCGTGTGCGGCCCCTGCGGTACTGGCGCAACCGGCGCCGTGCCCGGAGCGGGAATGCGGTAGAGCGGGCTGTCGGGATCAACCTTGCGACCCAGCGCTGCTGCCTTTTCCCAATCCTGGCCATTACCGCCGGTCAGCGAATACAGTTCGGTCGCCGTGGTTTCGAACTGCTTGAGGTTCTTGCGCTGGGCGTAGATCTCAAGCAGCTTGAGGTGTACACCCGTTCGACCCGGGTCGGTCTTCAGGGCGTCGAGCAGGATTTCTTCGGCCTGGGCATCACGGCCGTAGGCCATATATACGTCGGCTTCGGCCACCGGGTCGACACCTTCGTCGGTATCGATGGACGACAGGCCAGACTGGCTGAAGTCGGTCTGAATCTGACTGCTGCTGCCGGTATCCACGCTCTGTCCACCGGCACTGCCAAAGACGGAGCTGGAGCCGTCACCAAACTCGGACAGCGCCGGCGTAGTCGTCGGTGCGCCCTGACCATTACGGCGCTGGTAAAGCTTGTAGCCGCCCCATCCGAGGAGCAGCGCCAGAACACCACCGGCACCGAGGTAGATGGACGAGTCGTCCTGCGTGGCGGCTGGCTGCACTTCCGGCGGCTTGGCCGGAGCAGGAGCCGGCTTGGGCGGTTCCGGCGGAGGCGGAGGAGCCGGCTTCGGCTCGACCGGGGGCTCGGGCTCCTTCGCAGGCACGGGGCGCTCGGGTTCGGGCGGGGGCGTCACGACGGCCGGCGCTGCAGCCGGCGCCTGCGCCACTGCCGGAGGCGCCGACTGCGTGGCTGCTGCTGCGGGTGCGTCCGACTGAATCTGGGCCATGCCCTGGCTCTTCAGCTCGACGAGCCGCTGAAGCTCCTTGATGCTCTTTTCGAGTTCGGCCAGGCGGGTATTGGCTTCCCGTAGTGCCTTGTCGCGCGAAACGAGATCTTCCTCGAGGGCCTGCAGTCGCGCGACCGACTTCTCGCCGCCCGCACCGGCGCCGCGCAAGCCCTCTTCGCTCTTGGAAACCTTGAGTTGATCTGCCGAGCCGCCAGCAGCGGGGGCACGGTCCTCAACCTTGGCACCGATCTTTCCACCGCTGCCGCGCTGGGTGGGGGCTTCCTTGGCCGGCGCAGCGGCAGCCTGCTCGGCAAGCTTCTGGCGATAACGACCGAAATCGGACGAGTGAGCGACCACCTGCTGACGCCCGGCATCCCCCGCCCCCTGACGAACACCTTCGGCGTCGGGAATGCGGAGGATCTTGCCAGCCTGGAGACGGTTGATGTCATCGCCAGCAAAGGCGGAACGATTGCCCTGGAACAGCGCCATCAGCATCTGCTCCATGGAGACGCCTTCGGGGCGATTCTCCATGGCAATGCGATTGAGTGTGTCGCCGGGCTGGACCACGTACGAACGCCCTGCACCGGGTGCGGCAACGGCGGGACGGGCTGCGCGTGCAACCGCACGGCGCGGCACGATGGGCTCGGCGCGGCCGTACGGGGTCTGGCGACCATCAGGCAGGGCCACGGCCACGGACGCGCGATTGACGCCGGTATCGGGCGGGTCGAGCAGGAAGGTGTATTCGCGGATCAGGCGCCCGGCGGACCAGTTGAGCTCGACCAGCATGTCAACGAAGGGCTCGTTGATCGGCCGGTCGCTGCTCACCTTGACGACGGCGCCACTCCCGCGGCGCTCGACTGTCATGCGAAGCCCGCTGACCGACGGGGAATAATCGATGCCAGCCTGCCGGAACGCCTCGGCAGAAGCGAGCCGTGCCGTCATGTTCTGGATTTCTTCAGGCGCAGCCGCGATCTCCACTTCTGCGCGCAGGGGCTGACCCAGACCGCTGAGGACCGTGATGCGCCCCAGACCGGCGGCACTAGCGCTAAGCGAAAGGGCGCCGATGGAAGCGGCAAGAAGGGTACGTTTGAGCCGACTTTTCACAAGAATCTTATGCACGAAGGCTGATCATCGAAATCGAGTTATCGATGAACATAACATCATGGGTTTGGGGAGGCAAGTTCAAGCGGTGTTCGAAGTCGCCACTAAATTACGATCGGCATAAAAAAGGCGGCTTGCGCCGCCTTTCTCGTCAAACTTTTCAGGCTTCGAGCAGGATTCGCAGCATGCGGCGCAGCGGCTCGGCCGCACCCCAGAGAAGCTGATCACCCACCGTGAAGGCAGAGAGGTACTCGCCGCCCATCGCCAGCTTGCGCAGACGACCGACCGGAACGGTCAGGGTGCCGGTGACGGCGGTGGGGGTGAGATCACGCATCGACGCTTCACGCTGGTTGGGGACAACCTTCACCCAGTCGTTGGCGGAAGCCAGCATGGCTTCGATCTCGTCGATGGGGATGTCCTTCTTGAGCTTGAGCGTGAGCGCCTGGCTGTGGCAGCGCATGGCGCCGATGCGCACGCACAGGCCATCGATGGGCACCACCGGTGCGCTGAAGCCTTCGCCACGACCGAGGATCTTGTTGGTCTCGACGCCGCCCTTCCATTCTTCCTTGGACTGGCCGTTACCCAGATCCTTGTCGATCCAGGGGATCAGCGAGCCGGCCAGCGGCACGCCGAAGTTGGACGACGGGAAGGCATCGTCGCGCATGGTGCCCGCGACTTCGCGGTCGATGTCGAGGATGGCGGACGCAGGATCATCCAGCAGCTCCTTGACGGAGCGGTTGAGTTCGCCCATCTGGGAAAGCAGCTCGCGCATGTTCTGCGCACCGGCGCCGGAGGCGGCCTGGTAGGTCATGGACGTGGCCCACTCGACCAGATCGCGCTGGAACAAGCCGCCGAGGGCCATCAGCATGAGCGACACGGTGCAGTTGCCGCCGATCCAGTCACGGCCGCCCTTGGCGAGGGAGTCCTTGATGACGTTCATGTTGACCGGATCAAGGATGATCACGGCCTTCGGGTCCATGCGCAGCGATGACGCGGCGTCGATCCAGTGGCCGTTCCAGCCGGCGGCGCGGAGCTTGGGGTACACCTCGTTGGTGTAATCGCCGCCCTGACAGGTGATGACGATGTCCATCGCCTTCAGTTCGTCGATGTTCTTGGCGTCCTTCAGTGCAGGGGCTTCCTTGCCGAAGTTCGGCGCCTTGCCGCCGGCGTTGGAGGTGGTGAAGAACACCGGCTCGATCAAGGCGAAGTCGTTTTCCTCGCGCATGCGCTGCATGAGCACGGAACCGACCATGCCACGCCAACCAACCAGACCCACTCTTTTCATTTGTATCCCCGATCAGACTTGAATGTTGTTTTGAATTGCTTACAGCGCCGCGATGACCGCGTCGCCCATTTCCTTGGTGCCGACGCGGCGGGTGCCCGGCTCGTAGATGTCGCCGGTGCGATAACCAGCGGCCAGCACCTTCTTGACGGCGGTTTCGATGCGCGCAGCCTGGGTTTCGAGATTGAAACTGTAGCGCAGCATCATCGCGGCCGACAGCATGGTGGCGAGCGGATTGGCGATGTCCTTGCCGGCGATGTCCGGCGCGGAGCCGTGGCTGGGCTCGTACATGCCCTTGCCGGCGGCATTGAGCGAGGCCGACGGCAGCATGCCGATGGAACCGGTGAGCATAGATGCTTCGTCGGAGAGGATGTCGCCGAACATGTTGCCGGTGACCATCACGTCGAACTGCTTGGGCGCGCGCACCAGCTGCATGGCGGCGTTATCCACCAGCATGTGGGAGAGCTCGACATCCGGGTAATCGGCCGACAGCTCGATCATCACGTCGCGCCACAGCTGGGTGGTTTCGAGGACGTTCATCTTGTCCACCGAGCACAGCTTCTTGTCGCGCTTGCGGGCGGCCTCGAAGGCGACCTTGCCGATGCGACGGATCTCGGACTCGGAGTAGATCATGGTGTTGAAACCGACGCGCTCGCCGTTTTCTTCACGGATGCCACGGGGCTGGCCGAAGTAGATGTCGCCGGTGAGCTCGCGGACGATCAGGATATCGAGGCCGGAGACGATCTCGGGCTTCAGCGACGAGGCGTTGGCAAGCTCCGGGTACAGGATGGCCGGACGCAGGTTGGCGAACAGTTCGAGCTGCTTGCGGATGCCCAGCAGGCCGCGCTCCGGGCGCTGGTCGCGGGGGTAGTTGTCCCACTTGGGGCCACCGACCGCGCCCAGCAGCAGCGCATCGGCTTCGTCGGCCAGCTTGACGGTGGCTTCGGGCAGCGGGGAGCCGGTGGCATCGACGGCGGCACCGCCGACGAGGGCGAATTCCGCTTCGAAATTGACGCCATCGCCGCGCAGCGCTTCGAGCACGCGCAGGGTCTGGTCCATGATTTCGGGACCGATGCCGTCACCCGGCAGAACACAGATCTTCATTGTTGATTTCCGTTTTTATCGTTGGTGAGCACCGGCAGCCCGCAGGCCGCCGGCACGATCAGGCAAACAGCCAGGGCTGGTCGATGCGGCGACGGGCTTCGAAGTCGCGGATCTTGTCGGCGTGACGCAGGGTCAGGCCGATGTCGTCCCAGCCGTTGAGCAGGCACTCGCGGCGGAACGGGTCCACATCGAAGGGGATCACCTTGCCATCGGGGCGGGTGATCGTCTTGGCGTCGAGGTCGACGTTGAGCCGGTAGCCGATGGTGGCGTGGCACTGGGCGAACAGCGCATCCACTTCGTCGGCCGCCAGCTTGATCGGCAGGAGGCCGTTCTTGAAGCAGTTGTTGAAGAAGATGTCGGCAAAGCTCGGGCCGATCAGCACACGGAAGCCGAAGTCTTCCAGCGCCCACGGGGCGTGCTCGCGGGAACTGCCGCAACCGAAGTTGTCGCGGGTGAGCAGCACCTGCGCGCCCTGATAGCGGGGCTGATTGAGCACGAAGTCCGGGTTCTTCGGACGACCGGAGTTGTCCTGGCCGGGCTGGCCCACGTCCATGTAGCGCCACTCGTCGAACAGGTTGGGGCCGAAGCCGCTGCGCTTGATCGACTTGAGGAACTGCTTGGGGATGATCGCATCGGTATCCACGTTGGCGCGATCCATCGGCGCCACGAGACCATCGAGTTTGGTGAACGGCTTCATTTACTTGACTGCCTTCTGGATGGCCTCGCCACCCTTTTCAATATCCTTGCCCAGACCCTGCACGGTGTTGCAGCCGGCAAGCAGCACGGCCAACACGGCGATCAGTGCGGTGAATTTGCGCATCGTCGAATCCTCCGCGATCAGGCCAGTTCGCGGACGTCGGCGAAGTGGCCGGCGATCGCGGCCGCCGCAGCCATGGCGGGGCTGACGAGGTGGGTACGGCCACCGGCGCCCTGACGGCCTTCGAAGTTGCGGTTGGAGGTGGACGCGCAGCGCTCGCCCGGCTCCAGGCGGTCGGCGTTCATGGCGAGGCACATGGAGCAGCCCGGCTCGCGCCATTCGAAGCCAGCGGCGACGAAGACCTTGTCGAGCCCTTCGGCCTCGGCCTGGCGCTTGACGAGACCGGAACCCGGCACCACCAGTACCAGCTTGACGTTGTCGGCCTTGCGACGGCCCTTGGCCACCGCGGCGGCAGCGCGCAGGTCTTCGATGCGCGAGTTGGTGCAGGAGCCGATGAACACCTTGTCGATGGCGATCTTGTTGATCGGCGTGCGCGGCGTAAGACCCATGTACTGCAGGGCGCGCTCCATGCCTTCGCGCTTGACCGGATCCTTCTCGAGGGCCGGATCGGGCACGGCGCCGTCGATCGCGGCAACCATCTCGGGCGAGGTGCCCCAGGTGACCTGCGGCTTGATCTGGGCGGCGTCGAGCTCGACCACGGCGTCGAAGACCGCGCCGTCGTCGGAGTGGAGGGTGCGCCAGTATTCGACGGCGCGATCCCAGTTCTCGCCACGGGGCGAGAACGGACGATCCTTGAGGTAAGCGATGGTCTGGTCATCCACGGCCACCAGACCGGCGCGGGCGCCCGCCTCGATGGCCATGTTGCAGATGGTCATGCGACCTTCCATCGACAGGCTGCGGATCGCGCTGCCGCCGAATTCCATGGCGTAGCCGGTGCCGCCGGCGGTGCCGATCCTGCCGATGATGGCGAGCACGACGTCCTTGGCGGTCACGCCGGCGCCAAGCTTGCCGTCCACGCGGATCAGCATGGTCTTGGACTTCTTCTGAAGCAGGCACTGGGTCGCCATCACATGCTCGACCTCGGAAGTGCCGATGCCGTGCGCGAGGCAGGCGAAGGCGCCGTGGGTGGACGTGTGCGAGTCGCCGCAGACGACGGTCATGCCCGGCAGGGTGGCGCCGTTTTCGGGTCCGATCACGTGGACGATGCCCTGACGCGCGTCCTTGAACGGGAAGTAGGCCAGCGCGCCGACTTCACGGATGTTCGAATCCAGGGTTTCCACCTGCTGGCGGGAAACCGGATCCTGGATGCCCTTATCCCAGTGGTCGGTCGGGGTGTTGTGGTCGGCCGTGGCGACGATGGAGTCCACGCGCCAAGGCTTTCGCCCGGCCAGCTTGAGACCTTCGAAGGCCTGCGGGCTGGTAACTTCGTGGACCAGGTGGCGGTCGATGTAGATCAACGCGGTGCCGTCGTCCTCGACGTGCACCACATGGCTCGACCACAGTTTTTCGTAAAGCGTCTGCGCTTGCATGGGCGATTGTTCGGTCAGGGTTGAAACCGGAGTGGGCGGAAAAACTTTTATTATTTCACAGGCCTAGTGTGCTGAGTAGCTTGCTCGTAGAGCGGCATCACGCGCTCGGCGTATACCCGTAGATCCTGCTGGCGTGTTTCGTTGGACGGGTGAGTCGAAAGCCACTGGGGCGGCGCGCCCTCCGAGGCCTTGGCCATCTTCTGCCACAGCACGATGGCGGCACGGGGATCGTAGCCCGCGCGGGCGGCGAGTTCGACACCGATTCGGTCTGCCTCGGTCTCGTGCTCCCGGCTGTTGGGCAGCTCGAAACTCACCTTGGCGACCGAGCCGAGCAGATCGGACCCGACCTGCCCCACCCCCAGCGCGGCACCAACGATGGCAACGCCCACATTCGTCACCATCGCTCTGGAGGCCCGTTCCCGCGCGTGCTCGCGCAGGGCGTGGGCGATCTCGTGACCCATGATCGCGGCGATCTCGTCGTCGGTCAGATCAAGGCGCTCGATGATCCCGGAGTAAAACGCGATCTTGCCGCCTGCCATGCACCACGCGTTGAGCTCGTTGGAGGTGAGCACATTGACCTCCCACTTCCAGCCCGGCGCATCCGGCCGGAACGCGCCCGTCGCGGGGATCAGCCGACGCGCCACCGCGCGCACCCGCTCCACCTGCTCCTTGTTGCGGTTGAGAGCGTTCTTCTGGCCCGCCTGCTGGAGGATCTGGTGATAGCTCTGGCTGGCGGCCTGATCCATCTCTTTCGCCGACACCATCATCGACTGCCGACGCTCGATGCCGACCGCGCCGCTCTGGGTGGTCTGCACCGTCTGGCAGGCCGTCACCACGCTGGCGGCCAGCACCATCGGCAGCACGCCGCGGGCCCATTCGAATCGCTTGCTCATGTCTCTCCTGTTTCGTCTTGCCGTTCAGATCAGGCCGCGGACGGCCGCACGCGCCATCCTGCGACCAGCACGACCAACCCCGCCAGCGCGAACACCGAGCCGGCCGTGTACGTCCAGGCGGGGCCAATCCATTCCCAAGTGTAGCCGCTAATCAGACCACCGATCATCCCGCCGGCGCCGAACGAGATGCTGCCGTAAAAGGCCTGTCCCTGGGCCTGGTGACGCACGCCGAACCAGTTGTTCACCACCGCCACCGCCGCCGCGTGATACGACCCGAAAGTCGCCCCGTGCAGGATCTGGGCAAACAGCAGCACCGCGAGCGAATCTGCACCCCAGCCGATCAGCACGAACCGCAGCACCGCCACCGCAAAGCTGAACACCAGGATTCCACGCAGCGAATACGCCTTGACGATCCGCGGCATGCCCATGAAGACGAGGATCTCGGCGACCACGCCCAGCGCCCACATCCAGCCCACCACCGACTTGCTGTAGCCGTGCTCGACCAGATGCACCGAGTAAAAGACATACAGCGCCCCGTGGGCGGCGGACATGAAGAAGCACGCGGCCAGCAGCGCCCGCACCTCGGGCCGGCGCAGCACCGTGCGCAGCGGCACGTGCTCCTCGTGGGTCGGTGGACGCCGGGCCTCGGGGATCGTCAATGCACACAGCAGGATGCCACCGAGGGTTGCCAACGCGATCCACAGCACCGCACGGATCGGCAGATCGTCGAGCAGATAGCCAAGGCCCACTACCGCGACAACGAAGCCCACCGAGCCCCACACGCGGATATTGCCGTAGCTCCCCGCCTTGCCCGCCAGATGGCTGAAGGTGAGCGTCTCGACCAGCGGTAGCGCGGCGCTCCAGAAGAAGGCCAGAAAGGCCATGCTGACAAACTGCGCACCGTAGGCATCGCTGACCAGAAAGCCGCCGAATCCGGCCACCGACAACGCCGCCGACAGCCGCACGATGGGCGTGCGCACGCCGACCCGATCCGCCAGCCAGCCCCACAGGGTGGGCGCCAGCATGCGCATCACCGACATCAGTGACATCAACACCGCGATCTGCCCGGCACTGCGGCCAACCGACTGGAGGTAGAGGCTGAAATACGGGGAAAAGGCGCCGATGAAGGCAAAGTAGAAGAAGTAGTAGCCCGACAGGCGCCAGTAAGGAATCATCGCCGCGATTGTACCGCCCATAAAAAAAGAGCGCCCGAAAGCGCTCTTGCTGGCAGAAACACGCGGTCGATCAGTTGACGGCCTGGCCCTTCAGCATTTCGTAGAGCTCGTCCTTCAGCCTGAGGCGGCGCTTCTTCAGATCTTCGAGTTCGAAGTCTGTTGCCAGCTCGGCATTGACCTCCACGCGCACCACGTGACGATTGACGTCGTGGTACTCATCGAATAGCCGGGCAAAGTGTCCGTTGGACACCTTGAGTGCGTGAATCTGGTCCCGATACTCGGGGAATTCGTGGTGAAGATCGTGTTGCTCCATGCGCTACCTCCCGGTCAATGGTCAATCTTGTATGTCTCGTGGGATTGACTCTACGCCCGCGATGCGCGCAAAAAGTTGACGACGATCAATCGTTGCGGAGCGGCGATGGGACGCACTGCACACCGTCCGGCGCCAGGCCGGCAATTTTTGGCGTGGCGCAGGCGACATCGGCGTTCTGGGCCCGATGGCGCAGGGCGTGATCCATCAAGACCAGCGCCAGCATGGCTTCGGCGATGGGCGTGGCACGAATGCCGACGCACGGATCATGGCGGCCGTGGGTGTTCACGACCACCGCTTCACCGGCCTTGTTGATGGAGCGCCGGTCGAGGCGCGTGCTGGCCGTGGGCTTGATGGCGATGCTGACGAGCACGTCCTGGCCCGACGAAATGCCGCCAACCACGCCACCGGCGTTGTTGGACAGAAAGCCCTCCGGGGTCATCTCGTCGTTGTGCTCGGTACCGAGCTGCGCCACGCTGGCAAAGCCGGCGCCGATCTCGACGCCCTTCACCGCGTTGATGCCCATCATGGCGTAGGCGATGTCGGCGTCGAGGCGGTCATAAACAGGCTCGCCCCAGCCGACCGGCACGCCGGTGGCCACCACGTTGATGCGCGCGCCCACCGAATCGCCGGACTTGCGCAGCTCGTCCATGTAGGCCTCGAGCTGCGGAACGACGGCCTGGTTGGGCGCGAAGAAGGCGTTGCCGTCGATCTCGTCCCACGACACGAAGGGAATCTCGACAGGGCCAAGCTGCGCCATGTAACCGCGGATCACGATGCCGAAATGCTGCTCGAGCCACTTGCGGGCGATCGCCCCGGCCGCTACGCGAACGGCGGTTTCCCGCGCCGACGAGCGGCCGCCACCACGGTAATCGCGGATGCCGTACTTCTGCCAGTAGGCGTAATCGGCATGCCCCGGGCGGAACTGCTCGGCGATGTTGCCGTAATCCTTCGAGCGCTGATCCTGGTTGCGGATCAAGAGCGCGATCGGCGTGCCAGTGGTCACGCCCTCGAACACGCCCGAGAGGATCTCGACCGTATCGGGCTCACGCCGCTGGGTGACGTGGCGCGAGGTGCCGGGCTTGCGCCGGTCGAGTTCGATCTGGATGTCGGCTTCGCTGATCGCCAGCCCCGGCGGACAGCCATCAACCACACAGCCGATGCCCGGCCCGTGGGATTCGCCGAAGGAAGTGACGGTAAACAGCGTGCCGAAGGTATTACCAGACATGAAGCACTCTCGAAGGGAACGAAAAACCGCCGGAGTCTAGCACGCTGCCGGCACCGGGCCAGCAGCGCGAAGACCGCAGACTTACTGGAAGAACTCGTCGAGACGCCCGAAGACCGGGTGCTCGCCGTCATGCTTTTTGACGTACAGCACGTCTTCGAGTTTCTCGACCTGCCTGATCATCTTCTCGAGACGTTCGTCCTCGAAGATCAACAGCCAGATGCGGCTCGTCTCGCCACCGCCGACCGGCATGCACAGGATGCCTTCGACGTTGAACGCGCGACGGGCAAACAGGCCGCAGATGTGGCTCATCACGCCCGGGTGGTTGGCAACGCCCAGCTCCAGCACGACCTTGTGGAAGCCGTTGTGCTCGGGAACGTCGGGGATGTACTCGGAAAGGTTGGTGTTCTGTTCGGACATCGTGTTCTCTCCTCGGGCTCAGCCGATCATCTCGGAGTTGGCGGCACCCGGCGGCACCATCGGGTAGACGAATTCGTTCGGATCGATCGTCGCGTGGATCAGGCAAGGGCCCGGCGTCTGCAGGGCTTCGGCCAGGGTGGCGCGGGGGTTCGGCGACGGATCGAGATTGACCGCGCGCATGCCGAAGCCTTCGGCGATCTTCAGGAAGTCGGTCGGGCGCTCGTAGCGGGACGCCATGATGCGCTTGCCGTAGAACAGGTTCTGCTGCTGGTGCACCAGGCCGAGGGACTGGTTGTTGAACAGCACGATCTTGACGTTGACGTTCTCCTGGGCGGCGGTGGCCATCTCCTGGATGTTCATCTTCAGGCTGCCGTCACCGGAGAAGCACACCACGGTGCGATCCGGCTCGGCCAGCGCGGCGCCGATGGCGGCCGGGAAGCCGAAGCCCATGGTGCCCAGACCGCCCGAGTTGAGCCACTGGCGCGCACGGCGGAACGGGTAGGCCTGGGCCACCCACATCTGGTGCTGGCCCACGTCGCTGGTGATGATCGCGTTGTCGTCGAGACAGTTGGCCACCGCATGGATCAGGCCGTAGGGCGAACGCGGGTTGTCGATGCCCGGCATGGCCAGCGGGAAGCGGCCCTTGAGGCTCTCCACGTGGGACAGCCAGCGCTTGCGCAGCTGCGGCTTGACGCGCGGCAGCAGCTCGCTGAGCACCTGCCCCACGTCGCCGGCGATGGCCACATGGGCGTTCTTCACCTTGTGCAGCTCGGAACGGTCGATGTCGATGTGGATGATCTTCGCGTTCGGGCAGAACTCGGCGGTCTTGCCGATGGCGCGGTCGTCGAAACGGGCACCGACGCAGATCAGCAGATCGGCCTCTTCGAGCACGTAGTTGGTGTAGCGCGCACCGTGCATGCCCAGCATGCCGATGGACAGCGGGTGATCCATCGGCATCGCGCCGAGGGCCATCAGGGTCATCGTGGTCGGCAGCGAGGCCTGCTCGGCCAGAGTCACGGCCATCTGGGATGCGCCGGAGTGGATCACGCCACCGCCCAGATAAAGCACCGGACGCTCGGCAGCCTCGATCATCTTCGCGGCCTCTTCGATGGCGGCGATGTCGAAGCTCGGCGCCGCGTCGGGCACGACCACGTCGGGGAACTCGTCGAAGCTGACCATCTGGTTCTGGACGTCCTTCGGCACGTCGATCAGCACCGGGCCGGGGCGATCGGACATGGCGATCCGGAACGCCGCCGGCACCACGTTGAGCAGATCCTTGGCCGAACGGACCAGGAAGTTGTGCTTGGTGATGGGGATCGTCAGGCCGTAGGTATCGACTTCCTGGAAGGCGTCGGTGCCGATCATCGACAGGGGCACCTGGCCGGTCAGCGCGATCATCGGGATCGAATCGAGCTTGGCGTCGGCGATGGCGGTGATCAGGTTGGTCGCACCCGGGCCGCTGGAGGCCAGGCAGACTTCCGGCCGGCCGGACACCCGAGCCATGCCCTGAGCGATGAAACCGGCGCCCTGCTCGTGACGACACAGGACGTGGTGAATCTGCTCGCTCTTGGAAAGCGCGTCGTACATCGGCAGCGCCGCACCGCCGGGCACACCGGCGATCGTGCGGATTCCTTGCCGTTCGAGCAGCTTCACAATCAGGTCTGCTCCAGTCATTTGCATCATCGAAATTCTCCTAGTGGCTTGGGAGCCGAACCGCAATCCAGGCCGGGGGCGCAACAAAAGACAAGACCCCCGCCGGTTGCGCGCCGGCGGGGGTCTGAAATTTCCTTGGACTGCCTTGGACCCTTACGACGCGCGAACACCTACGCTTACTACGCGTACTACGGCTACGACGTCGACAGGCAGGAAGGTGGCGAAGAGGGTCACGGTAAAGTCACGAAGTCATATACAAGACTGACTCTGAATTATTCTCACAAAGCCTCGAAAACACAAGTGATTTTTTGCGACGCATCCATCAAGGGAAGACGCATGTCACACCCGGACTAGGAATCACGCAACACCCGACGGAGGATCTTGCCGACATTGCTCTTGGGCAGCTCATCCCGGAACTCGACGAACCTGGGCACCTTGTAACCCGTCAGCCCGGCCCGGCAGTGGGCGATCAACGCCTCGGCGGTCAGGCTGGCATCCTTGCGGACGACGAAGATCTTTACCGCCTCGCCCGAGTGCTCATCTGGCACACCCAGCGCGGCCACCTCCATCACCCCAGGATGCGAGGCAACCACATCCTCGACCTCGTTGGGATAGACGTTGAAGCCGGACACCAGGATCATGTCCTTCTTGCGATCGACGATGCGGACAAAACCCTGCTTGTCGATGGTGGCCACGTCGCCGGTACGCAGGTAGCCGTCGTGGGTAAAGGTTCGCGCGGTTTCCTCCGGACGGTTGTAGTAGCCCTTCATCACCTGCGGCCCCTTCACGCACAGCTCGCCTGGCATGCCGAGGGAGACCTCGTAGCCGTCGTCGTCGCGCAGGCTCACATCGGTGGATGAGATCGGAAGACCGATGGAGTGGTTGAACTCCGGCAGATCCAGCGGATTGATGCACACCGCCGGCGACGTCTCGGTGAGGCCATAGGCTTCGGCCAGCGTCTTTCCGGTCACCTTCTTCCAGCGCTCTGCCACCGCCTGCTGAACCGCCATGCCACCGCCAAGCGCCACCTTGAGCGACGAGAAATCAAGCTTCTCGAACTCGGGGTTGTTGAGCAGCGCGTTAAACAGGGTATTCACGCCAGTGATCACCGTAAACGGATACTTGCCCAACTCGGCCACGAAGCCCGGGATGTCCCGCGGGTTGGTGATCAGGATGTTCGTCGCACCGATCTTGAAGAAGGTCAGACAGTTCGCGGTGAGCGAGAAGATGTGATAGAGCGGCAAGGCGGTGATGATGATCTCCTCACCTTCCTTCACGTAAGGGCTGATCCACGCGTGGGCCTGCTGCAGATTGGCCACGATGTTTCCGTGGGTCAGCATCGCGCCCTTCGCAACACCGGTCGTGCCGCCCGTGTATTGAAGATAGGCGAGGTCATCATGGCCGATCTGTACCGGCTGGAAAGTATCGGCAGCCCCCTGCCCCAGCGCATCACGAAAAGCGACACACCCCGGCAGGCTCCACGGCGGCACCATCTTCTTTACATGGCGGACCACGAAGTTGACCAGCAGCGATTTCGGAAAACCCAGCATGTCGCCAAGGCCGGTGACCACAACGTGCCGCAGCGCCTTCGTGTTGCCGATGACCTCCTGCAGCGTGTGGGCAAAGTTCTCGACGATGACGATCGCCTCGCACCCGGCGTCATTGAGCTGATGCTCGAGCTCGCGCGCGGTGTACAGCGGATTGACGTTCACGACGGTGAAGCCCGCCCGCAGGATGCCAAACATCGCCACGGGATATTGCAAACAGTTGGGCATCATCAGCGCGACCCGGGCACCCTTGGCAAGCTTCAACTCGCCCTGAAGGTAGCCGGCAAACTGCCGCGACAGCAATTCGAGATCGCTGTAGCTGATGGACTTGCCCATGCAGACGTAGGCGGTCCGCTCGGCAAACTTCCGGACGCCCTTGTCAAAAAGATCGGCCAGCGAAGAAAACTCGCCAACATTGATTTCGGCGGGCACGCCAGGGGGATAGCTTTGCAGCCAGATCTTGTTCATTTTGTCTCCTTTGTAGTTGGTGATCGAGCCCGAGCGGAGCCATGCGCCAAAGCGCAACCCCATCGGAATCCCGCCCTCCCCAGGCGGCCCTGGCGCCCCGTGGCGCCAGCTTCCAACATACCTTTCGACAGGCGTTCAAACGCCTTGTTTTGTGGGCTGCCCACCCCCTGTGCGAGCAGCCCTGTTTCGTGCAGAACCTAGTTCAAAAAGCAGGCGCCGATCAGGCCTGATCTTCCTCGGCCGGCCAGTTCCGGATGTAGTTCTTGAGCATCCGGTTTTCGAAACTCTGCTCTTCGAGCACTGCCTTGGCCACATCGTGAAAGGACACTACGCCCATGAGCGTTGTCTCGTCCATCACCGGCAGGTAACGCTGATGGTGTTCGACCATCTGACGACGGAGCTCGTCCATTTCCATGTTAACCGAAGCAGCGACAGGATTCTTGAGCATTGCCTGCTCGACAGGCAGAGTCTCCCACTCAGCGCCCGCCTTCTGGGTAGCGACAAGCACCTCCCGGAAGGTCAGCAGACCGACCATCGCGCCCTTGTCAAAAACGACGAGGGAGCCGACATCCTGCTCAGTCATGATCGCAACAGCCTCGGAGAGGGGCTTGGCAGGCGAGACCGTAAAAAGAACCTTGCCCTTGATCGCCAGAATTTCGCTAACCAGCATTTTCTTTCCTCTGAACGGCGCGCTTACGCCTAAAACCATACTGATCCGCATGGTATTCGATTGCATGATCCTGGAAAAGCTTTCCCTGATCAGGGCTTACCCTGAGCCTGCGCTCATATTTCACGCCATGCGGAACTCAGGCAGCGCCACCTTTTCGCGGGCCGAGCCCCTGAGACGCAATCAGCGCTCCAGGAACTTCAGCTTATCCTTCACGCCACGCCATTCATCGGCATCTGCAGGCGGCTCCTTGCGTTCGACGATAGGCGTCCAGGTCTTGGCGAGTTCGGCGTTGAGCGCGATGTAGCCCTGCTGATCCGCAGGCACATCATCCTCGGCAAAGATCGCCTCGGCCGGACATTCGGCAACGCACAGGGTGCAATCGATGCACTCATCGGGATCGATCACCAGGAAGTTGGGCCCCTCCCGGAAACAATCCACCGGACACACATCGACGCAGTCGGTGTATTTGCAGCGAATGCAATTTTCAGTAACGACATAGGTCATGGGGAACTCCTGATCTGATGACGGCGCCAGAGATCGGCACCGACAAAAACTTGCGAAACAAGCGGTGAAAGGGTGAGGAATATACCCCATTACCTCCGCTGGTGAGACCGGCCCTCCTTCACCGCAGGCATGGCAACTGGCGGCCTGTGCTTAAATGAGACAGTGCGCACTGGCGATTGTTCGCCGGCACTGGCGGACTAACACAGAATCCCGCTGGCGGCGAGAAAAGCGCTTTTCTTGGCGAAGAATATTCGCTAGCATCCCCCTGTCCACGTGTGTTGCTCGGGCGAACCGGTCGGATCGTATCCCGGGGCGCCCCTCCCCCCTGCAACATCAACAACTCCCCCTATCGAGAGGAATCATGAGCGAACATATTCATTACGTCACCGATGCAAACTTCGAAGCAGAAGTTCTGCAGTCCTCCACCCCGGTGCTGGTTGACTACTGGGCCGAGTGGTGTGGCCCGTGCAAGATGATCGCGCCGATCCTGGATGACGTGGCGAAGGAATATAACGGCAAGCTCAAGGTTGCCAAGCTGAACATCGACGAAAACCAGGAAACCCCGGCCAAGTACGGTATTCGCGGCATCCCGACCCTGATGCTGTTCAAGGGTGGCAACATCGAAGCCACCAAGGTCGGCGCGCTCTCCAAGTCGCAGCTCGCGGCTTTCATTGACAGCCACCTCTAAGCAGGTTAGATTCTCTAAGTAGTCATTGACGGCACCGTCGGGGTTATTCACAGATAACCCCGGTGCCTCGTACAGTCCGAGCACTTCTGCTGCTGTACGCGTCGCGGCCATCTCGCCGCCGCCTTCTTACATCTCTTCCTTTCCCCCCTCTCCCCCACCGCTGCCAGCCATGCAACTCTCGGAGCTCAAGTCTCTCCACGTCGGCCAATTGCTCGAAATGGCCATCGCCAACGAAATCGAAGGTGCCAATCGCCTGCGCAAGCAGGAGCTCGTCTTTGCGCTGCTCAAGAATCGCGCAAAGAAGGGTGAGCCGATCTACGGCGATGGGGTCATGGAGATTCTGCCGGACGGCTTTGGCTTCCTGCGATCGCCGGATACGTCGTATCTCGCGGGCACGGATGACATCTATGTCTCGCCGAGCCAGATCCGCCGGTTCAACCTGCATACCGGCGACACGGTCGAAGGGGAGATCCGCACCCCGAAAGAAGGCGAGCGCTACTTTGCGCTGGTAAAGGTCGACAAGGTCAACTTCGAGCCGCCCGAGGCTGCCAAGCACAAGATCCTGTTCGAGAACCTGACGCCACTGCATCCGAACCAGTGCCTCAAGCTCGAACGAGACATCCGGGGCGAAGAAAACATCACGTCCCGCGTGATCGACATGATCTCGCCGATCGGCAAGGGGCAACGTGGCCTTCTGGTCGCACCGCCCAAGAGCGGCAAGACCGTGATGCTGCAGCACATCGCCCATTCGATCACCTCCAACCACCCGGATGTCGTCGTAATCGTCCTGCTGATCGACGAACGCCCCGAAGAAGTGACCGAAATGCAACGCTCGGTCAAAGGTGAGGTCGTCGCCTCGACCTTCGATGAACCCGCCATCCGGCACGTCCAGGTTGCCGAGATGGTCATCGAAAAAGCCAAGCGACTGGTCGAGCACAAGAAGGATGTGGTCATCCTTCTTGACTCCCTCACCCGCCTGGCCCGCGCATACAACACGGTCGTGCCTGCATCCGGCAAAGTTCTGACGGGCGGCGTGGACGCAAACGCACTGCAAAAGCCGAAGCGTTTCTTCGGTGCCGCACGGAACATCGAAGAAGGTGGCTCGCTCACCATCATCGCGACCGCCCTCATCGACACCGGCAGCCGCATGGATGACGTGATCTATGAGGAGTTCAAGGGCACTGGCAACATGGAAATCCACCTTGATCGTCGCATGGCCGAAAAGCGCGTGTATCCGGCAATCAACGTGAACCGCTCCGGCACCCGTCGTGAAGAGCTGCTGCTCAAGTCCGACATCCTTCAGAAGGTCTGGGTGCTGCGCAAACTTCTTTACGGCATGGACGACATCGATGCGATGGAGTTCCTCCTCGACAAGATCAAGGCGACCAAGAACAACGGCGAGTTTTTCGACGCCATGCGCCGGGGCTGATCAAGCTCTCGACCGGTCGCCCCAAACGACAAGGCCTCGCAAATCGCGAGGCCTTGTCGTTTTATCTTCTGAAAATCATTTCGGAGCCAGTTAGTCAGGCTTCCACCCTGTTGATTTCATCCGACGTCCGCTGAAAGAACAGCGTAGTCAGACTCGATGCGGCACAGACCAGCCAGAACCCGAAGAAGCCGATCGAATAGGTCGCCACCCCCGAAAAATGTACTGGCGCACCAAACAGGTATAGCTCCTGCGGATTGATTACCGTGAAGAAAATGACCTCGGCGACACCTGCAACGAGGAACGACGGCCACAAGACCTGAATCACTTTCAACATACGAACCTCCTGACGGCAGACCTTCACTGACACCACAACATCACGAAGACGATGCGACCTGAAAGACTGAAGTAAAAAAACTCCTTCAAGCCGCAGTATCGCAAAAATCAGTCAACCGGCTTGAGATCAGCAGAATCCAGTCGAACTTCGGTCTCCGTCGGCAAAAATGCAGAGCCGGACAAACGCCACGTGCGGGACTCATCCTCAAGCAGCACCTTCCAGTGAGCGCTCGTGATGGCGGTATCGACAACGCCACTGTACCTCCCATCGCGACGCTCAAGAACGAATTTCTGATCCATCCCGCTTTTGGTAGGGTGTGCCAATGTCAAGAAAAGCCTCTCGGGCAACGCAACACCGACCTTCGACTCAAGCACGACACCAACTTCTTCCGAGTTGAACTTGACCGTACCGACGAGCCCGCTATCGCGCGCGGCCACAACCTTGGCCAAGGTCTGGTTGATGGCCAGACCTTGCTTGTAATAGTCGTCTGCAACCAGGCCATCAAACGACGTAATGGCCAGCCAGAGCGTGATGAACCCTGCGACAACCGCCGTGGCCGGCATCAACATCAGTAACCACGTCCAACGTTCCTTGTACCAGGGCTTTGATTGGTGCGCTGCTTGCATAGTACTCACATTCAGATAGTTCTAAAGGTTCTTTCCACACGGGGACGAAAGCGGGCTTATGAACGCCAGCGCTCAGATCCGACGCTTCAATATAACCGGAATTCAAATCTCGGGAGCGCTGAAACGAAAACAGCAACGATCAACCGAGTCGAAGGAAATTGAACCGAGATCTCCGACGCGGTTCAGGCCACCCGCGCAGCTACGACGGAGATGACTCCGCATGACAAATGCAAAATCGAGGTCAGCCCAACGTCACCAAGCGTGGCTGTCAGGATAGAGCAACTCCATTATCGACGTCTGAACACCTCTGCCTGTTGAGACGATGAAACCAACCCGAGGCCTTTACGCAGCCAAACCCAAGGCGCCACATTTTGGTCTGGCCCAAACTGAAAAAGCCCCCCGGGAGAACCCGGGGAGCTTTTGATCAGCATACCGTCTGCAGATGTGATTACTTCGCTTCTGCCGGCGCAGTCTTCGAGAGACTCATCACGTAAGCGGCAAGCAGATGCACTTTGTCTTCACCCAAGAAGTCCTTGAACGCAGGCATCTGATTGGAACGACCATTTGTGACGGTCTCGATGATCGTTGCTTCAGCAGAACCGTACAGCCAGGTCTTGTCGGTCAGGTTCGGCGCGCCAAGAGCAGGCGTACCCTTGGCGTCAGGGCCGTGACAGGCGGCGCAGTTCTGAGCAAAAAGTTCCTTGCCCTGCTGAGCGCGCAGCGAGTCGTGGGCCAGACCAGACAGCGAACGGACGTAGTTGGCGACGTTCTTGACACCATCAGCACCGAGCGCCGGGCCAAACGGGGGCATCATGCCCTGACGGCCGCCGAGGATCGTGGTGCGGATGGTTTCCGGCTCACCACCATACAGCCAGTCGCTGTCAGTGAGGTTCGGGAAGCCCTTGGCACCCTTGGCATCAGCACCGTGACACTGAGCGCAATAGGTCAGGAACAGACGCTGCCCCATCGCATTGGCTTCCTTGTCACCAGCAACCGCGTTCAGATCCATGCTGCGGAACTTCGCAAAGATCGGGCCGTACTTTTCGGCAGCAGCCTTTTGCTCATCAGCCCACTGCTTGCCGGAAGACCAGCCGAACTTGCCCTGATTGTTGCCAAAACCCGGATACATGGCCAGATAGACGATCGCGAAAACGATCGTGATCCAGAACATGTACATCCACCAACGCGGCAGCGGGTTGTTGTACTCCTGAAGGGTTTCATCCCAAATGTGGTCGTGCAGCCCCACGGGGCCGGACGTACGCTTGGTGGTGTTCGAAAGCAGCACGAACACACAGAACCCGATGCTCAGGAACACCAACACCATAACGTAGGCGTTCCAGAAACCGCTAACAAAGTCAGCCATTTTTATTTCCTTCCTTGGTTTGCCGTGCCCCTTCAGGAGCAGGCAAGTCGTCCTCGCTGAACGGCAGGAGTGCCGCCTCGTCAAACCCCTTGCGCGCACGACTGCTATATGCCCACAGCGTGATCCCGATGAAGCAAACCAACGCCAGAACCGTTACAACTGCACGTGCGTCATTGATATCCAAGGTCAGACTCCTGCGTTCTCAGAATGGTTACCTGGCGGTTCAGCTACCCGCCTTGCCGGACGCATCAGCCGCACCTTGAGCCGGCGCAGCCGGTTCGGCAGCAGGTGCAGGCTCGGCAGCAGCAGCCGGCGCAGGCGCCGGTGCAGCCTTCCCAGCACTCAGCGCGGTGCCGAGACCCTGAAGGTAAGCGATGACGGCCTCCAGTTCGGTCTTGCCTTCCAGGGCCTTGCGAGCCCCCTGAATCTCCTCATCGGAGTAAGGCACGCCAACCTTGCGCAGCGCAGTCATCTTGGCTTCGATGTCGTCGATCTTGGCCGGACGATCAAGCCACGGGAAGGCAGGCATGTTGGATTCCGGCACCACATCGCGAGGATTGATCAGGTGGATACGGTGCCACTGATCAGAGTAACGACCACCCACGCGGTGCAGGTCAGGACCAGTCCGCTTGGAACCCCACTGGAACGGGTGATCATAAACATACTCACCAGCAACGGAGTAATGACCATAACGCTCGGTTTCGGCACGGAACGGGCGAATCATCTGGGAGTGGCAGTTGTAGCAGCCTTCCCGGATGTAGATGTCGCGACCGACCAGACGGACGGGATCGTAAGGCTTGAGGCCTTCCACCGGCGTGGTGGTGGACTTTTGATGGAACAGCGGGACGATTTCCACCAGACCACCGACGCTCACGGTCAGAAGCGTGAAGACGATCAGCCAGCCAACCTTGCGTTCAATAAAGTCGTGATTCGATTGAGCCATGATTATTTTTCCTCCCGATCAGGCGTGGGCGCCAGCAGGAGCCAGCACCGGAGCGTCGTAAGCCTTTTGACCGGCAATGGTCTTGATCATGTTGTAGAACATGATCAGCATGCCGCCCAGGAACAGCACGCCGCCGAGGACACGAATCGCCCAGAACGGATAGCTGGCCTTGACAGACTCAACGAAGGAATAGGTCAGGGTGCCGTCCGGGTTGGTGGCACGCCACATCAGGCCTTGCATCACGCCAGAAATCCACATGGAGGCGATGTACAGCACGATGCCGATGGTCGCGATCCAGAAGTGGGTGGTGATCAGCTTGGTGGAATACATCTCGGTCTTGCCGTACATACGCGGGATCAGGTAGTACATGGCGCCGATGGACACCATCGCGACCCAGCCCAGAGCACCGGAGTGGACGTGACCAACGGTCCAGTCGGTGTAGTGGGACAGCGCATTCACGGTCTTGATCGACATCATCGGGCCTTCGAAGGTCGACATGCCGTAGAAGGACAGCGAGGTGATCAGGAACTTCAGGATCGGGTCGGTGCGCAGTTTGTGCCAGGCACCGGACAGGGTCATGATGCCGTTGATCATGCCGCCCCAGGAGGGAGCCAGCAGGATGAGCGAGAAGACCATGCCGATCGACTGGGTCCAGTCAGGCAGCGCGGTGTAGTGCAGGTGGTGCGGGCCCGCCCACATGTACGTGAAGATCAGCGCCCAGAAGTGGACCACGGACAGACGATAGGAGTAAACCGGGCGACCAGCCTGCTTCGGAACGAAGTAGTACATCATGCCGAGGAAGCCAGCGGTCAGGAAGAAGCCCACCGCGTTGTGACCGTACCACCACTGGATCATCGCGTCCTGAACACCGGCATAGGCGGAGTAGGACTTGGTCAGGGAGACCGGGATCTCCGCGCTGTTAACCAGGTGCAGCAGGGCAACAGTGATGATGAAGGCGCCGTAGAACCAGTTGGCCACATAGATGTGGGTGGTCTTGCGGGTACCGATGGTGCCGAAGAAAACGATGGCGTAGGAAACCCAGACCACAGTGATCAGGATGTCGATCGGCCATTCCAGCTCGGCGTACTCCTTGCCGGACGTGAAACCCAGCGGAAGGGAAATGGCAGCGAGCAGAATAACCAGCTGCCAGCCCCAGAACGTGAAGGCAGCAAGGCCAGGCGCGAAGAGCCGGGTGTGGCAAGTACGCTGTACGCAGTAGTAAGAAGTCGCAAAGAGAGCACAGCCACCAAACGCAAAGATAACCGCGTTGGTGTGGAGCGGGCGGAGCCGTCCAAAGTGCAGCCATTCGGCAACGTTCAACTCAGGCCATACGAGCTGTGCTGCGGCGATAACGCCGACCAGCATGCCCACGATGCCCCAAACCACCGTCATGATGGCGAACTGCCGCACGACTTTATAGTTGTAAGTCTGCGATTGCATGTGAGTCACCTCAAGAAAAGAAAACAAAACCCCCCATACCCACCGGAAAGACGGAGCACCGGCAGGCTTCGCGGAAGGATACCCCGCGATTAGGGCGACATTTTGACACAGATCAACTTCATTGCAGCGCGGCACGGCGGATCTCTTTGTGGCGTGAGGCTTTCCGCCTGATTTCAGCGCTCTGAAAAATGGTGTTTCGGGGAGAATCTGGATGCACGTCATTGACGGATCCCGATGCGCCGTGCTGCGACCCACAACCGACCATCAGTTTTTTACGAACAATATTTGCTGACAATGTTGATTTTATTTATTCAGCGATCGCGCTAAGCTTCAACGGAGTCACCCACAACAGGAGCTTCCATGAAATCCCTCGCCCTTCTGACTGCCACGCTGGCCCTCGGTCTGACCCTGATCTCCGGCGATGCAGACGCAGCCAAGCGTTTTGGCGGCGGAAAATCCTCTGGTATGCAGCGCCAGGAAATGAACCAACCCCACGCGACCAACGCGACGCCCGCCACGCCGGCCCAGGCACCGGGCGCAGCTGCTGCCCCGGCCCGCACCCAGCAGGCCGGCGCACCTGCCGCCCCCCAGGCCCAGCCCAAGCGCTCCTGGATGGGCCCGCTAGCCGGGCTCGCCGCAGGCATCGGTCTCGCGGCCCTTGCCTCGCACTTCGGCTTTGGTGAAGAACTTGCGTCCATGATGATGATGGCCCTGATCGCGTTTGCGGTCATCGCGCTGATCGGGTTCTTCATGCGCAAGCGTGCCCAGCCTCAGCAGCCGGCACTGGCAGGCGCTGGCGGGATGCAATACACCGGCCACAACGCCGAGCAGCCTGCGATTCAGCCGGCGCCTGTTGCCGGTGGTAGCGCCGCGGCGGCTGCCGTTGCGAGCACCCTGCCGGCCGACTTCGACGCCGAAGGCTTCGCCCGCAACGCCAAGGTCAACTTCATCCGGCTGCAGGCTGCCAACGATTCCCGCAATCTCGAGGACGTCCGCGAGTACACCACGCCGGAACTGTTTGCCGAGATCAAGATGAACTGGATGGAGGAAGGCAGTGCGCCGCAGAAGACCGATGTGGTCTCGCTGAACGCAGAGGTGATCGACGTCACCGAGGAAGCCGGCCGCTACATCGTCAGCGTGCGCTTCACTGGCCTGCTGCGCGAAGAAGCGAACGCGGCGCCGGAATCCATCGACGAGATCTGGCACCTCACCAAGCCCCTTACCGGCAACGCTGGCTGGGTTGTTGCCGGCATCCAGCAAGCCCACTAAGAGCCACGCCCCCCGCCGGCGTCAAAAGCGCCGCGCGGGGGAGCATCCGGCCTCGCTCAAGCTCGCCACAACTTCAAAAGTTGCGGCGCAACCTTGGGGAAGGCCGTACGCCCCGCCCTCTCACAAGGGCCCGCCCCACCTGACCGACCTCCCGATGCGGGGCGCTCCTACATATACATATGTGGAGGGACGATCGCCCCGCCCTACTCCGGAACCGTGATCCCGGTTTCCAGCGATTCGAAACCCGTCTTCGCAGCCTCCGAGATGGCCAGCACGCAAGGATGCGTGAGGCGTCGCTCGACGGAAATCGCGTAGTACTCCACCCGAACCTCTGACGCCCGGCCGAGCAGCACAAGATCGCCGTCGGCAAGCGTCTCCTGTTCGATCGCCGTTGGCACCGCGAACGCGCCCACCCCGGCGCGCCCGAAGGCTGTCATCAACGCGGTGTCGTCAAATTCGCCAACGATGCGCGGACGAAGGCGCTTGCGATCGAGCCATTCGAGCAGCTTCCGCCGGATGGCCGAATCATCGCCGGGCAGCAGGGCCGGCAGATCAGCGATGCATTCGGGAAAGGTCCACGGCGTATCGCCCACCAGCGCGCGCGCAGCAAAAAAGCTCAGGCCGGAATCGCCAAGCCGGTGGTTGTAGGCCCGCACATCGACGGACGGCGGGATCGGTGAGTCGGCAATCACCAGATCCAGGCGGTGAATGGCGAGCTCCGCCAGCAGGCGGTCGAGACGCCACTCGCGGCAGATGATGCGCACCGGATCGGCGGGATTCACCGCCGGGCGCAACAGCCGGTACGCCAGTGACTTGGGCACCGCGTCGGACACCCCGACCCGGAACTCTGCGGGCCGACCCTTGGGGTAGTGGCGCAGCGCCTGCTCGAGCTCAGCGCCCAAAGTAAACATCTCGTCGGCGTACTCCATCGCCAGCCGCCCGGCCGGGGTGAGTTCCAGCGAGCGACCGTCGCGGGAGAACAGCTGGGTGTCGAGGCTTTCCTCCAGCAGCCGGATCTGCCCGCTGATGGTCTGCGGGGTGATGTGCAGGGCCTCGCCCGCCTTGACGACGCCGCCACTGCGGGCGGTCTTCCAGAAGTAGAACAAGTGTTTCAGATTCATGCCGGGCTCCGTGCTGGCGCAAACGATTCGGGATTCTCGAATCATTCCTTCTCATATTGCGACTTTATTTTACGCCTTGACGAACCTAGAGTTAAATCCTGATCCAGATCAGCGGAGCCATCCCATGGAAATCCATATCAAGACTATCGGCCTGCCCGGCGCCAAGAAGCTCCGGAGCATCGCCACCGCGCGCATCGGCGCGGCCCTCGGCCGCGTCGGCCATGCCGTCCAGTCCGTCACCATCCGACTGAGCGGCATGCACAAGCCGCTGGGCGTCGCCGACAAGCTGTGCCGGGTCGTCATCCAGATGAAAGGACGCTTCGTCGTGTTCGAAGAACTGGGTCCGGACGCGGGGCGCGTCATCGAACGGGCCGCGGCCCGAGTCCAGTCGGCCATCGCCAGCCAGGCAGGCGCCCACGAAGCAGGCCGTACCGCACTGCCGGCCTGACGCCAGACGCCGGCATTTCCGGATAAAATCGCGGGCCGAACGCCATCTGCGGGACACGACGCCCGCCATGCCTCCATGCTCAGAATCTCCGAACTCCGGCTTCCCCTCGATCATCCGGCCGAGGCCCTGCCCGCCGCCATCGTCCAGCGCCTGGGCATCAAGCCCGCCGATCTCCTCGACTTCAAGGTCTTCAAGCGCAGCTACGATGCGCGCAAGAACCAGTCGCTGTCCTTCATCTACATCATCGACGCCGAGGTGCAGAACGAAGTGGCGCTGCTGCAGAAGTTCGCCGGCGACCTCCATGTCAAGCCATCGCCCGACACCGAATACCATTTCGTCGGCCAAGCGCCGGCCGGTTTTGCCAACCGCCCGGTGGTGATCGGCTTTGGCCCGTGCGGGATCTTCGCCGCACTGGTGCTGGCCCAGATGGGTTTCCGGCCAATCGTGCTGGAGCGCGGCAAGGCCGTGCGCGAGCGCACCCAGGACACCTGGGGCCTGTGGCGCAAGAACAACCTCAACCCCGAATCCAACGTGCAGTTTGGCGAGGG
This sequence comes from Zoogloea oryzae, assembly GCF_030161255.1. Taxonomy (NCBI): domain Bacteria; kingdom Pseudomonadati; phylum Pseudomonadota; class Betaproteobacteria; order Rhodocyclales; family Zoogloeaceae; genus Zoogloea; species Zoogloea oryzae. Next base: position 10,004 of record NZ_BSPX01000033.1, on the reverse strand, counting down.
CGGCGCCGGCACCTTCTCGGACGGCAAGCTCTACAGCCAGATCAAGGACCCGCGCCACCTGGGCCGCAAGGTGCTCACCGAGTTCGTGAAGGCCGGCGCGCCCCCCGAGATCCTCTACGTGGCCAAGCCGCACATCGGCACCTTCCGGCTGGTGGGCATGGTCGAGACGATGCGCGCCGAGATCATCGCCCTGGGCGGCGAGATCCGCTTCCAGCAGCGCGTGACCGACATCGTCATCGAAGACGGTCAGGTGCGTGGCGTGAAGACGGCCGCCGGCGACGAGATCCTGGCCGACCACGTGGTGCTGGCCCTTGGCCACTCGGCGCGGGACACCTTCGAGATGCTCCACGCCAAGGGCGTTTTCATGGAGGCCAAACCCTTCTCGGTGGGTTTCCGGATCGAGCACCCCCAGTCGCTCATCGACAAGGCCCGGCTTGGCCCCCACGCCGGCCATCCGCTTCTCGGGGCGGCCGACTACAAGCTGGTGCATCACGCTTCCAACGGCCGTGCGGTGTACAGCTTCTGCATGTGCCCGGGCGGCACGGTGGTGGCCGCCACGTCGGAGCCCAACCGGGTCGTCACCAATGGGATGAGCCAGTACTCCCGCAACGAACGCAACGCCAACGCGGGCATCGTCGTCGGGATCACCCCCGAGGATTACCCGGGCGGCCCGCTGGCCGGCATCGAGTTCCAGCGCAAGCTGGAGAGCCGCGCCTTCGAACTGGGCGGCGGCACCTACGAGGCGCCGGCCCAGCTTGTCGGGGATTTCCTTCAGGGCAAGCCGTCCACCAAGCTGGGCAGCGTCGAGCCCTCGTACAAGCCGGGCGTGCATCTTGGCGACCTCGCCACCGCCCTGCCCGACTACGCGATCCAGGCGATCCGCGAGGCCATCCCGGCCTTCGACCGCCAGATCCGGGGCTTCAACCTCTACGATGCGGTGCTCACCGGCGTCGAGACACGCACCTCTTCGCCGCTGCGCATCACCCGCGGCGACAACCTGCAGAGCCTGAACGTGAAGGGTCTTTACCCGGCCGGCGAAGGCGCGGGCTACGCGGGGGGGATTCTGTCGGCGGGGGTGGACGGCATCCGGGTTGCCGAAGCCGTGGCCGAGGATCTGCTCAAGCCGGCCTGAGCGGCCAGCCGCGGATCAGCGGCTGACGAAACTGCGGAAGGTGTTCGGGCGACCGAGCACCAGCCGGCCGAACTCGTCGAGCATCGCCGGCCCGATGGATTCGGGCAGCAGGGCACAGGTGGCAAAGCCGAGGCGCTCGAGGTTGCGCGACTCCATGACCACCTGCTGCTTTTCAAAATCAGCCCGCCACACCACCCGCACGCTGATTTCGTCCGGGATGCGGAAGCTGGCGTGTTCGAGCTCACGCTGGCTGTTGCGGCGCTCGGCGCATTCAAAACGCAGGCCCAGATCGAAGAGCACCTGCCGGAGCCGCTCGATGCCGCTGCCGGAGCGATCCAGCGTCCGCTCGCCAGGGCCTTTCAGGGTGAAGCCGAGGGTGACCCGCTCGATGCGGCCACCATCGCTTTCGGACTGGGTGCGGAAATCGGCAAAGCCTTCGAGCCAGGTGAGATCGCGGAAGGCGTCGTCGGCACCCAGGAAGTAATAGTCTCGTCCGATGCGGGGCTTGAGGTAATTGAGCTGCGTTGTCAGATCGTGGAAGTAGTCGAACATCGAACGCAGACGGCGATCCAGGCTGTCCCGGGCGGCGTCGACGCGACGCGTGAGGTCATCGGCCCGGCGCTGGCTGATGACCACTTCATCCTTGAGCTGTTCGAGAAGCCCGCCGCCCAGAGGGCGATGCGCCGGGGGCGGCACCTCGACGGGTGCAGCCGGCGACGGCTGGCTGCAGGACGGCGCCTCGACGGAAACCCGCGGCGCAGGTGTGGATTCGGCCTCGAAACAGACCTGCGGCAACGCCTCGGGAAACGGGGTGGTGGACACCCGCAACCCACTCGCCCTGGCGTCGATTTCCTGCACCCGCTGGCGTGCCGCCTCGATGTCGAACGAGGCGATATCGGCCAACAGCGCCTCAGCCTCGGCGTCCAGCTGATCGGCGTTGCCATGAACCACGCGGAGATTCGATTGCTTTCGGCGCACAGGCGACGATCCGACATGTAACAAAGGATGACATTATCCTTCGCCACCTTCCCGGCCGGCAAGTACCCCGATCAACAACTCGCAAAATATGACGCAAGCCCGGTGACAACCGCTGGCTGACGCCCGATTCCGCCGCCACAACCACCACATCGCGACAAGGCCGGCAAGCCGCATCGCGACTCGCCGACCGTCACTTTCAGGCCTTCATCATCAGGCCGGCACGGAGCTCCGGATGAGGTGATCGAAGGCACCCAGCGACGCCTTCGCGCCCTCGCCCATGGCGATGATGATCTGCTTGTAGGGCACGGTGGTGCAGTCTCCCGCCGCGAAGACGCCCGGCACCGAGGTCTGCCCCTTGGCATCGACGATGATCTCGCCGCGGTCCGACAGCTCGACCACGCCCTTCAACCAGTCGGTGTTAGGGAGCAGGCCGATCTGCACGAAGATGCCCTCGAGCTCGACGAGGTGCTCGCTGCCGCTCACCCGGTCCTTGTAGCGGATACCGTTCACCTTCTGGCCGTCGCCGGTCACTTCGGTGGTCTGGGCAGACTTGATCACCGTCACGTTGGGCAGGCTGTAGAGCTTGGTCTGGAGCACCGCGTCGGCGCGCAGGGTGTCGGCAAACTCGAGCAGCGTCACATGGGAGACGATGCCGGCGAGGTCGATGGCCGCCTCGACACCCGAGTTACCGCCGCCGATCACCGCCACGCGCTTGCCCTTGAAGAGCGGGCCGTCGCAGTGGGGGCAGAAACACACGCCCTTGGCCTTGTACTCCTTCTCGCCCGGCACGTTCATCTCGCGCCAGCGGGCGCCGGTGGAAAGGATCACCGACTTGCTCCTGAGGGTCGCGCCGTTTTCCAGTTCGATCTCGATGAGCGAGCCCGGAACGAGCTTCTTCGCCTTCTGCAGATTCATCAGATCCACGTCGTACTGTTTGACGTGCTGCTCCAGCGCCGCCGCGAGCTTGGGCCCTTCGGTTTCCTTCACGGAGATGAAGTTCTCGATGCCGAGGGTGTCCATCACCTGACCGCCGAAGCGCTCAGCCACCACGCCGGTGCGGATGCCCTTGCGGGCCGCGTAGATCGCCGCCGCCGCACCGGCCGGGCCACCACCGATCACCAGTACGTCGTACGCTGCCTTGGCGGAGAGCTCTTCGGCAGCCCGGGCGGACGCGCCGGTATCCACCTTGGCGAGGATCTCCTCGACGGTCATGCGGCCCTGACCGAAGTTCTGGCCGTTGAGGAACACCGTGGGCACCGCCATGATCTGGCGCTCATTGACGAGATCCTGGAACAGCGCGCCGTCGATCATCGTGCTGGTGACGCCGGGGTTGAGCACGGCCATCAGGTTGAGGGCCTGCACCACGTCCGGGCAGTTGTGGCACGACAGGGAGATGAAGGTCTCGAACTCGAACTTGCCGGGCAAGGCCTTGATCTGGTCGATCACCGCCTGCTCCACCTTGGGCGGATGGCCGCCAGTCTGCAGCAGGGCGAGGATCAGCGAGGTGAACTCGTGGCCCATCGGGATGCCGGCGAAGTGGATGCGCGGCGCCTGGCCGGGTTCGGCCACGCCGAAGGACGGGCGCAGGGCGTGCTGGCCGTCCTCACGCAGCGTGACCCGGTTGGAGAGCTCGGCGATATCGACGAGCAGGCCGCGCAGTTCCTGGGCCTTGGCGCTGTCGTCCAGCGAGGCGACGAGCTCGATCGGGCGCTGGAGTTTTTCGAGGTAGGCCTTGAGTTGGGTCTTGATGTTGGCGTCGAGCATGGTGCGTCCTTTCGTGCGTTGCTTTCGGTGTGTTCGTTGATTCCGGGGAATCCCATCGCCAAACACTTCCCCGGCGGGGCAATGCTTGACGCTGGAATCCGCGCCGGGGCGGGCTTCCGCCCGGCGGGATGGGTTTCAGCGATGATCGATCAGATCTTGCCGACCAGATCGAGGGACGGGGCCAGGGTGGCTTCGCCTTCCTTCCACTTGGCCGGGCAGACTTCGCCCGGGTGGGTCGCCACGTACTGGGCGGCCTTCACCTTGCGGAGCAGCTCGGAAGCGTCGCGGCCGATGCCCAGGTCGTGGATCTCGGCGACCTTGATCTCACCTTCCGGATTGACCACGAAGGTGCCGCGGAGCGCCAGGCCGGCGTCGGCGATCAGCACGTCGAAATTCCTGGCGATGGCGTGGGTCGGGTCGCCGATCATCGGGTAGTTGATCTTCTTGATCGTCTCCGACGCGTCGTGCCAGGCCTTGTGGGTGAAGTGGGTGTCGGTGGAAACCGAGTACACCTCGACGCCGATCTTCTGGAATTCCGGGTACAGCTCGGCCACGTCGCCGAGCTCGGTCGGGCAGACGAAGGTGAAGTCGGCGGGGTAGAAGAAGAAGATCGACCACTTGCCCTTCACGGTTTCGTCGGTGACGGTGACGAACTTGCCGTTGTGGTAGGCCTCGGCCTTGAAGGGTTTGATCTGGGTGTTGATGATTGCCATTTCGTTAGCTCCTGTGCGTTCAAAAAGAAGACAGGACGAATGGTAGAGATACGCGAACGATTGTTCTAATTGATTGTAGAAATCAAGTCGATTGTTGCTACCTATCCATCAACACCAACGGGGTCGCAGCACCTCAGCCCCCCGTCGGGCCGTCGATGGGCAGCCGCACGTTGAAGGTGGTGCCCTTGCCGGGCTCGCTGAGCACCTTGATCGAGCCCCCATGCCGCTCGACAATCCCCCACGACAGCGACAGGCCGAGGCCCGTGCCCTTGCCCACCGGCTTGGTGGTGTAGAAGGGCTCGAAGATCTGCGAAAGCTTGTCCGGGTCGATCCCCGAACCGGTATCCGAGACGCTGACCTGCACGCTGTTGTCCCCGGTGCATTCGGTGCGCACGGTGATCTGCCCCTCGCCCTCGATCGCTTGGGCCGCATTGACGACGAGGTTCATGAACACCTGGTTGAGCTGGGACGGGATGCAGCGGATGTGCGGCAGCTCGCCGTATTCCTTGACCAGCTTGCAGTGATACTTGAACTCGTTGCGGGCGATGTTGAGAGTCGAGTCCAGCCCCGCATGCACGTCGGCCCACACCCACTCGGAATCGCCGGAGTGGGAGAAGCCCTTCAGGTCGGCGACGATCTGGCGCACCCGATCCACCCCATCCCGGGTCTCGGCGACGAGGCCGGAGACATCCTCTCGCAGAAAATCGAAATCGATGCGCCGCAGGTGGGCCCGCACATCGGCCAGAATGGCCTCGGCGTCGCGCCCGCCCGGGTTTTCGGCGCACAAGGCGGCAACGGCCAGCAAATCCTGCAGATAGCGCGCCAGGGCGCTGAGGTTGGACGCCACAAAGCCGATCGGGTTGTTGATCTCGTGGGCGATACCCGCCGAGAGCTGGCCGATGGAGGCCATCTTCTCGGACTGCAGCAGCTGCATCTGAGCCACCTCCAGCTGTCGGGCACCCTCCTCCATCTGGCTGACCATGGTGCGGTTGGACTTGCGCAGGCTGTCGCGCACCTCCTTGGCGTCGAGCTGGGCGCGGATGCGCGACAGGGCGATCGCCGAGCGCACCGGCTTTTGCAGGAAATCTGCTGCCCCCAGCTCGAAACCGCGCAGTTCGCTGTCTTCGTCGTGGAGCGCGGTGACGAAGATCACCGGGATGTAGCGGGTCGCCTCGTCGGCCTGGAGCTGGCGCAGCACTTCGTAGCCATCCATGCCGGGCATCATCACGTCGAGCAGGATCAGGTCGGGCTGGGGCTGGCTGCCGACAATCCGCAGCGCCTCCGCGCCGCTGTCCGCCAGACGGATCCGGTAAAAGGGCCGCAGCATCTCACCCAGCGTGCGCAGGTTGGTGGAGTTGTCGTCGACGATCAGAATGACTTTCATGGTCCGGATCAGGCCTGGTTCGATACGCGAAGAAGCGCGGGCGGTACGTTGGTTTTCATTCCGTCACTCCCGAGGTTCGGGCGAACACCTGTCGCAGGCACTCGCGGGCTGCCGAGAATCGAAGCTCACCGACCAGCCGGCCCACTTCGTCGAAATCTGACTCCATAACGGTTCCGGCGACCAAAGTCTTCAGTTCACGAAACCGTCCGATGGCATCGAAATCACTCGACTGAAGCAGATGGTCGAGTTCGTCCACCACCACGCCCAGCCGGTCGCCATCCAGGGTGCGCAGCGTTTCGTCGGATTCCGCGGGCCCGGACTCGACCGGGGCGGGCGGCAGCCAGCGCTGCAGCACACCCACCAGCGCCTCCAGCATCACCGGCTTGGTGACGAAGTCGTCCATCCCGGCGGCCATGCAGGCTGCCCGGCTCTCGGCAAACGCGTCAGCGGTGAGCGCCACGATCGGCAGGCTGCGGCCGGTTCCGGCCTCGCGGCGGCGGATCTCGGCGGTCGTCGCCAGGCCATCCATCACCGGCATCTGGACGTCCATCAGCACCAGGTCGGGGGATGCACCCTGGGCGAGCAGATCCAGACATTCCTGGCCGTTGGCCGCCGTAACCACCCCGACACCGCGGGAGGCGAGCTGCGAGCGGACCACCCGGCGGTTGGTGGCGTTGTCTTCCACCAGCAGCACCTGCCCCCCCATGCTGACCGGCGCCCGCTGCACCGGCGCAGGCTGAACGACCGGCGTCGCCGGCGCGTCGCCCACCGCAGCGCGGATGCGGAACCAGAAGCGCGCGCCTTCACCGGCGCGGCTGGACAGGCCCACCGAACCGCCCATCAGTTCGGCAAGGCTGCTGACGATGGACAGCCCCAGCCCGGTGCCGCCGTGCTGGCGGGTCGCCGAGCTGTCGGCCTGGGAGAACGGGTGGAACATCAGGTGCTGCTTGTCCTCCGGCACCCCGATGCCGGTGTCGGTCACCGCGAACTCGAGGGTCGCCTCCTCGCCGTCCGCTTCCACCTGAAACGCCTCGACACGCACGCTGCCGGCATCGGTGAACTTGACGGCGTTGCCCACCAGATTGGCCAGCATCTGCACCAGCCGCTGGCGATCCACCATGTAGGCGGCGGATTCCGGCCCCTGCCAATCCACGCTGAACGCGAGGCCCTTGCGCCGCGCCGGCTCGGCGAACAGCGTCATGACCTCCTGGAGCACGCCGGCCACTTCAAGCCGCGCCGGATTGAGGGTCAGCTTGCCCGCCTCGACCTTCGAGAAATCCAGGATGTCATTGAGCAGGCCAAGCAGCACGTGCCCGGAGCTCATGATCACCTGGGCGTATTCGAGCCGCTCCGCCTCGCCCACCCCCGGACGCTGCAGGAGCTGGGCCATGCCCAGGATGCCGTTCATGGGCGTGCGCAGCTCGTGGCTCACGGTGGCCAGGAAGCGGCTCTTGGTCATGCTCGACTGCTCGGCCGTCTCCCGCGCCGCAATCAGCTGGATCTGCTGGGTGATGTCCTGGATCACCTGCACATAGGCGTCCTCGTCACCCCACGACACCATCGACGCCGAGACGATGACCTCGATCTCCGAACCATCCCTGCGGCGATGACGGCAACGGGGCAGCTCGTCGCCCGCTCCGTGCCCGGCCTGTGGCTCGCGGCACGAAACAGCGTCGCCATCGGCCAGGATGTCATCCAGGGTCATCGCGAGGAAGGCCTCCCTCGACCAGCCGTAGTGCTCCACCGCCTTGTCGTTCACCATCAGGAAACGCCGGCTCCCCGCGGCGATCTGCCACATGGGCAGCGGGCTGTCATTGAACAGCCGCTGGTAGCGGTCCTCGCTGGCCCGGAGCGCCGCGTTCTTGCGGTGGATGAGCGCAGAGCGGCCGATCATGCCCAGAATGAGCACCTGCATCAGGAAGGCAAAGGTGAGTCCGACGACCCCCATCGCCCACACCATGAGCGGCCGGTTGTGCTGAAAGTAACCCCGGCCCGGATAAACCGACAGCAGCCACTGACGATCGCCCACCGGCAGCATCGCCGACCAGTGGCTGGCGCGCTCGGGCAGCACCTCGCCGTCAGCGAGCGGGCCCGAACTGAACAGCAGCCCCTGCCCGGCCGGCATGCCCGCATCCGTGAGCTGCAGCGCAATGCCGTCGGGGATGTGGTCGCGGGTGGCAATCGCCACCATCTCGTCGGCCTTGATCACCGCCACCGCAAACCCGCTCGGCCGTGCAACACCGCCGATCGCCAGCGGATTCTCCACGTTGCGCACCGGCAGCAGTTCGAGCACGCCGGTGCGCCGCTGCTGTTCCTGAACGAGCTTGAGCGGCTTAGTCACCACCATTCCACCCGACGCCAGCGCCCGGTTGATCGCTTCCCGGCGGGTCGGCTCCGAGTAGATGTCGAAACCCAGCGCGGGCCGGTTGGTGGCCAGCGGCACGATGTAACGCACGGCCACGTAGTCCGGCCGGTCCCCGGCGCGGCGCAACGTGCCGGCCTCATTCCTCTCGGTGATCTGGAACGCGTTGTTCATCGACAGCCCCGCCACCGCCTTCTCGTAGGCCGCGCGGTGCTCATGGGGGACGAAATCGTTGAAGCTCAGGGCGTGGATGTCCTGGTGCCCCTCCAGGGTGATTCGGGTGAACTGCTCGAACTGCCGGAAGGTAAAGGCCGGCGTCGCCTCGATGAAATTGCGCAGCGAGGCCAGCACCTCCCGGTGGGCGACCACCCGGTCGGCGATGCGCTTGGCGATCGCCTGACCGTCGGCCTGAAGCTGGTTCTGCTGGGCCTGCCGCTCCCACTGCGCAACGCCGTAGAAAGCCAGCGCCACCAGGCCGCCGGTGAGCAGGGTCGGCCCGATGATCCGGCGACGCCGATCCCGCCACGGCCCTTCGTGCCTGTTGAAGAAGCACAGGAACAACGGCGCAAAGACGATCACGCCAACCGAATCGCCCACGTACCAGTTCCACCAGGCAAACAGGTAGTCGGAGTGGTTGATCACCCCCAGCCCGTAAAGCCCTGTCACGCACAGGGACGAGGAGATCAGGGTGCTGATCACCCCCCCGAGGAGGAGGAAACGCACCACATCCCGTTCCGACTCCAGCTCCCGCCAGCGCTCGCCCATCACGCGGGAGATCAGCCACGCACCGGCGCCAGCCTGCATCGCTGCGCCGGTACCGATCAGCGCGGCGATGGACAGGGACAGCGAATCCGGCTTGCCGCTCAGCCAGGCATTGATCAGGTTGAGCAGTGCCGAACCGAACCATACCGCCACCAGCGCCGGCCGGCCCAGGTGCAGCATTGCCGCCAGCGCCAGCCCCGCCGACGGAAACAGCGGGCTGGCGTATCCGGGCGCAACCGCAAGCAGCAGGCTGATGCCTCCGAGCCCCACATAGGCCAGGGCCGTGAGGGCTGTGCTGCGTAAGACATGGGCAACGCGCATGGTGCGGACCGCTATCGATTTTATTGATTTTGATATTTTATAATCATTTTTAACAAAATAGATGGTTTTCCTCGCAAGGTCTTGACGGCACTTCCGTGGAATACATCACGGAATTGAACGCCCTCCCGGTGTTTCACGCCACCGAGGGCAGGACGGCGCGCACCGGAGCCAGCCCTGTTCAACGGCATGCCAGCCATAAATCCTGAGTCCCCATCGACCGGCCTCGCGCCGATGGGGACTTCGAGGACGCGCGGATGAACCCCGGCGGCTGTCAGACCCGGCTGTAGATTTCCGCGCCCTTCTTCACGAACTCGACCGCCTTGGTCTCCATGCCCTTCTCCAGCGCCTCGGCTTCGGCGATGCCCTGGGCGGCGGCGAAGTCGCGCACGTCCTGGGTGATCTTCATGGAGCAGAAGTGCGGGCCGCACATGGAGCAGAAGTGGGCGACCTTGGCCGATTCCTTGGGCAGGGTCTCGTCGTGGAAGGATTTCGCCTTGTCCGGGTCGAGGCCCAGGTTGAACTGGTCGTCCCAGCGGAACTCGTAGCGGGCTTTACTCAGCGCGTTGTCGCGGATCTGCGCGCCCGGGT